>JAQSXO010000047.1 GCA_029256625.1 Cellulosimicrobium sp.
GAAGATCGAGTCCGATCAGGACGTTGGGACGAGAGGGTGTGGGATGAAGTTCCGGGTTGAGCGTGATGTCCTGGCCGACGCGGTGACCTGGACGGCGCGAACCCTGCCGACCCGCCCGCCCGCTCCCGTGCTCGCCGGCGTGCGGCTCGAGGCGGACGCGTCCGGGACGATCGGTCTCTCGAGCTTCGACTACGAGGTGTCGGCCCGGTCCGAGATCCCCGCCGAGGTGAGCGAGCCGGGCACCGTGCTCGTGTCGGGCCGGCTGCTGGCGGAGATCTCCCGCGCCCTCCCGGCCAAGCCGGTCGACGTCGTGCTCGAGGGCAGCAAGGTCACCGTGACCTGCGGCGCGAGCCGCTTCACGCTCCTCACCATGCCTGTGGACGAGTACCCCGCCCTCCCCGCGATGCCCGAGCTCTCCGGCACGGTCTCCGGCGACGAGCTGACCAACGCCGTCGCGCAGGTCACCGTGGCGGCGAGCCGCGACGACACGCTCCCGCTGCTCACCGGCGTCCGGGTCGAGATCGAGGGCGAGAGGATCACGCTCCTCGCCACGGACCGCTACCGGCTGGCGCTCCGCGAGCTCACGTGGACGCCCGTCACCCCCAGCTACTCGGCGGTCGCTCTCGTCCGGGCCCGCACCCTCAACGACGTGGCCAAGTCGCTCGGCAGCTCGGGCCTCGTCAACGTCGGCCTGAACACCGGCGCAGGGGTGGACCTCATCGGCTTCGAGGCGGGCGGCCGCCACACCACGTCGCAGCTCGTCGACGGCGACTACCCCGCCGTGCGCCGGCTGTTCCCGGACGAGACCCCGATCCACGCGGTCGTCCCGACGGCCCCGCTCATCGACGCGGCCAAGCGCGTGTCCCTCGTCGCGGAGCGCAACACCCCGATCCGGCTGTCGTTCACGGACGGCCAGGTCGTCCTCGACGCGGGCCAGGGCGACGACGCGCAGGCGTCGGAGGCGCTGGAGGCGGTCCTCGTCGGCGAGGACATCTCGGTCGCCTTCAACCCGCAGTTCCTCCTCGACGGGCTGGGGGCGCTCGGCACGGACTTCGTGCGCCTGAGCTTCACGCACCCGAACAAGCCTGTGGAGTTCACCGGGCAGGACTCGCTGGACGGCGAGGACTCCTCGCACTACCGCTACCTGCTCGTGCCGATCCGCTTCGCGGGCTGACCGCGCGGACGGCTCCGCCCCCGCCTCTTGACCGCATCACCGCACCCCGGAGGACTCGCATGGTCTCGCGCATCGGACTCGTCGGCCTCGGCAAGATGGGCAACAACATGCGGGCGCGCATCCGCGCTGCCGGCATCGAGGTCGTCGGCTACGACCCCCGCCCGGAGGTCTCCGACGTCGCGAGCCTCGCCGACCTCGTCGCGGCCCTGCCCGACGACGGTCCGCGCATCGTGTGGGTCATGGTGCCCGCGGGTGAGCCGACGCGGGGCGTCGTCACCGAGCTGGGCGGCCTGCTCGGCGCCGGGGACTTCGTCATCGAGGGCGGCAACTCGTACTACGCGGAGGACCAGGCACGCGCCGCGGAGCTGAGCGAGACAGGTGTGGGCTACCTCGACGTCGGCGTCTCCGGCGGGGTCTGGGGCCTCGAGAACGGCTACGGGCTCATGGTGGGCGGCGACCGGACGCACGTCGAGGCCGCGATGCCGATCTTCGACGCCCTGCGCCCCGACGGGCCTCGCGAGGAGGGCTTCGTCCACGCGGGCGAGGTCGGCGCGGGCCACTTCGCCAAGATGGTCCACAACGGCATCGAGTACGGCCTCATGCAGGCGTACGCGGAGGGCTACGAGCTCCTCGCCGCGAAGAGCGAGCTCGTCAAGGACGTGCACGGCACGATGAAGGCCTGGACGCGCGGCACGGTCGTGCGGTCGTGGCTCCTCGACCTGTTCGTCAAGGCGCTCGAGGAGGACCCGCAGCTCGCCGAGATCGACGACTGGGTCGACGACTCCGGCGAGGGCCGCTGGACGGTCGACGAGGCGATCGACAACGCCGTGCCGCTGCCGGTCATCTCGGCCGCCCTGTTCGCGCGGTTCGCCTCGCGCCAGGAACAGTCCCCCGCGCTCAAGGCCGTCGCCGCGCTGCGCCAGCAGTTCGGCGGTCACGCCGTCAAGGCCGCGGGTCCGGCGTCACCGGGCGCCGGACCGCTCGAGCCCCCGGCCTGACCAGGGCCGGCGCCCACCTCGTCCCCGAGCCGTTGCTGGACCCATGTACGTCTCCCACCTGTCCCTCGTCGACTTCCGGTCCTACGAGTCCGTCGACGTCGAGCTCGTCCCGGGCGTGAACGCGCTCGTCGGGCAGAACGGCCAGGGCAAGACGAACCTCGTCGAGGCGATCGGCTACGTCGCGACGCTCGCGAGCCACCGGGTCGCCGGGGACGCCGCGCTCGTCCGCGCCGGCGCGACGCGCGCGGTCGTGCGCACGCGCGTCGTCCGGGGCGACCGGGCCAGCACCGTCGAGCTCGAGATCGCGTCGGGCCGGGCGAACCGGGCGCGCATCAACCGGTCGCCCGCGAAGCGCCCGCGCGACGTGCTCGGCGTCGTGCGGACCGTCCTCTTCGCGCCCGAGGACCTCGCGCTCGTCAAGGGCGACCCGGACGGGCGTCGCCGGTTCCTCGACCAGCTCGCCGTGCTCCTGGTCCCGCGGGTCGCGGCGCTCCTCGCGGACTACGAGCGCGTCCTGCGGCAGCGTGGCGCGCTCCTCAAGTCGGCCACGGCGCTCCGCGGCCGCGGCCGCGGTGCGCGCCGCTCCTCGGCGGCGGAGCCCCCGCCCGACGACGACGCGCCGGAGGGTGCGACGTCCCCTCTCGCGACGCTCGAGGTCTGGGACGCCCGCCTCGCGAGCCTCGGCGCCGAGATCACGGCGCTGCGCCTGCAGCTCGTCGCGGCGCTCACGCCGTACGTCGCGGAGGCGTACGAGCAGGTCAGCGCGGGGCAGGGAGAGGCGCGGATCGCGTACCGCTCGTCGGTCGACGAGGCACTCGACCCGGACGCCGGGACCGACGGGCCTGCTCCCGGCGAGCCGGACGCCCAGGGCGAGGGGTCGACGTCGGGCCTGCCGGACGCGTCGGCGCTCGAGAAGCGCATGCTGGATGCCATGCAGGCGGTCCGGGCGAAGGAGATCGAGCGCGGAGTGAACCTCGTGGGGCCCCACCGCGACGACGTCGTGCTCACCCTCGGCGGTCTCCCGGCCAAGGGCTACGCGAGCCACGGCGAGTCGTGGTCCTTCGCGCTCGCGCTGCGCCTCGCCTCGTACCGGCTGCTCAAGGACGGCGCCCCGGCGGGGCTGGACTCCCTCCTGTGGGCGGACCAGTGGGGTCCCGACGGCGAGCCGATCCTCGTCCTCGACGACGTCTTCGCCGAGCTCGACGTCCGGCGGCGCGAGCGCCTCGCGGAGCTCGTCGCGGGTGCGGGCCAGGTCATCATCACCGCGGCCGTGCCCGACGACGTCCCCGCCCTCCTGGACGGGGCGCGGTTCGCGGTGCAGGACGGGACGGTGAGTCGTGTCGCGGAATGAGGACGACCCGGGCCGCCCGGCCTCGTCGGCGCGCCCGACGGTCGATGACCGGGACGAGGCGGAGCCGCGGGCCACGGGCTTGCCCGTGGGAGACGTCGTGGAGCTCACTCCCCCGGCGGAGGTGGCGCGGCAGGCGCTCAACCGCGCGAAGGCCGCCGCACGGGCGAAGGGCCTGCGGCCCGGGCAGGAGCCGCGGCGCCGGATCCTGGCCGACCCGCCCACGTCGGGTGCGCGCCCGGGTGGGCGCGACCCGCAGCTCCTGGGCGACGTCGTCGCGCGCCTGCTGCGCGAGCGGGACTGGGTCGCCGACGTGTCCGTGGGAGGCGTCGTCGGGCGGTGGCGCGAGGTCGTCGGAGACCAGGTGGCGGACCACTGCGAGCCCGAGACCTTCGAGGACAAGGTGCTCGTGGTGCGCGCCGACTCGACCGCGTGGGCGACGCAGGTGCGCCTGCTCACCCCGCAGCTGCTGGAGCGCCTCGCGCGCGAGGTCGGCGAGGGGGTCGTGGAGACGGTGACGGTCCTCGGGCCGGCGGGTCCGAGCTTCCGGCGCGGCAAGAAGTCGGTGCGCGGCCCCGGCCCGCGTGACACGTGGGGCTGACAGCCCGACGGCGAGGCCGCGCCACGCCTGACGCCGTGACGTAGCACTCGGGCGGGGACGACGAGGCCCGCCGTGACCGGGGCACGGCGGGCCTCGCGCGGACGGTGACCGGTCAGGTCACCGCGTCGGGGTCAGGACTGCACGCGACGGCGCAGCCAGAACACCAGGGCGCCGCCACCGACGAGCAGCGCCGCGAACGCCGCGGCGCCGGCGACGGTCGCGCCGGTCGTGGCGAGCGCGGGACCGCTCGCCTGCCCCGGCGCGGGGACGTCCTCGGCCGCGACGGGAGCGACGGGCGGGTTGGCGCACGCGCTGGTCGCCGGCGGGTAGGACACGACCGTCGAGTACGACGGGTTGACCTCGAAGAGCACCTCGACGCCGTCACGCGTCCAGGCGTAGTTCCCCTCGGTCTCGGTGTACGACCCGTCCTCGTTCCGGACGAACCCGGGCCACTGCTTCGGCTCCTCGGCCGAGGCCCCGGGCCACAGGATCGTCCCGTTCAACGGCTGGCCCTCCACGACGTAGTTCTCGCCACCGTTCGGGTGGAGGAACGTGATCGTCAGCGGGTTCTCCTCGTCGACCGTGATTCCCTCGGGCAGGGCCACCTCGTAGCCGAGGTAGGGCACGTCACCCTGGCAGACCGCCTCGATCGCGCCCGGGACGAGCGCGCAGGCCTCCTCGGACGGCAGCAGGTCCGCGATCGGGAACAGCGCGCTGCGGCCGTCCTCGGCGACGAGGTAGCCGAGCTCGGACGTCTCGGCCGAGAACTCGACGGAGGCGTCCTTCGGCTCGGCGACGACGCCCTCCGGCGTCACGGTGTAGCGGAACTCCTCGGACTCGGCCGGGAGGTTGTCCGCCGTCAGGTCCGCACCGCACACCTCGACCGCGGTCGGGACGACCGGCGTCGCGGGGGCGACGACCTCCTCGTCGACCGGCTCGGGGGTGTCGCACGCGCCCTCGGGGAACAGCTTCACGAGGTCCTGGTGGTCCCAGGAGATGAGGGTGCCGTCGGGGAACTCGCCGAGGTGCTTGCCGTCGGGCGAGTAGCGGATGTCCGTCGGGAGCTCGGCGAGGCCACCGGGCAGGTCGACGAGGTCCTGCTGGACCGCCCACGCGGTGCACAGCTCCTCGGTGGTCACGTCGGGCTCGATGGTCTCGGCGACCTCGCGGACGGCCTCCAGGTCGAGAGGCGCGACGAGCCACGTCTTGTCCCAGGGCTTCTCGGGCAGCGCGACCTCGTCGCTCGTGACGAGCTTCTGCGGGCCCGAGTTCTCCCAGGCGGCGCCTCGCGTCGGGTCGAGCTTGGGGTAGACGTAGACGCCGACCTGGACCGGGCTCTCCTCCTCGGGAGCCTCGCAGGCCGTCGTCTCGCCCTTCCAGGACTTGTCGTACCTGTCGTTGTCCGAGGCGTCGACGGCGACGCTCCAGGTGTGGTTCGCGGTCGGGTCGAGATCGTAGGTCTTCTTGAAGTGCCCGTCGAAGCCGCGGGGCTCGAGCGTCTTGCCGTCGACGACGACGGTCAGGCCGTTGCCGTTCGCGTACGCGTACAGGTCGACCGTCAGGCTGTCGCAGTCCGCGGACGGCACACCGCTGTGGGCGGAGGCGGGGGCTGCGGTGGCCACGAGCAGGCCACCGAGCGCGAGCGCCGTCGCCGCAGCGCTCGCGAGGAGTCTCTTCACGGGGTGAGGGTCCCTTCGGGGTCGGGCCGCCCGCGCGCCGATCACTCCGTGCGCGGACGACGCGCGAATCAGGATGGTGTGTGGTATTAGACCATCTTCACGGCGAAATGCCGATTCCCGACTTGTCGGTGAAGGGAGCGTTCCCACGTGCGCGCCCGCGCCACGATTCCTGGGGCGCCGCAGACCCAGGAGCCACCCGTTCCGTCGCCTGTGCACACCACCTGTGGACAACGATGTGGAGAAGTCACGACGGGGCCGCACGGATCGCGTCGGAAAAGGCTCGGGAGATGTCCCCAGGGGCGCCACAATCCGCGGAATTCGGGTCGTGGCGGGTAGACTGGGGAGGTCATTCCGGGTCTGTTCACCACCCGTGCGCGCAGTCCCTCCGAGGAGGTGCGTCCAGCCGTCCGCGGCCGGTCGCCCACCGTCGCGGAGGAGCCGACGTCGACCATGGTGCAGGCCCGGAACCCTTGAGCAGCAGCGCCCGCTTCCGTGCGAACGCGGGCGCGGCATGCACGACGACGAGGAGCAGTCCTGCCCGTGGCAGACCACACCGACACCGCCATCTCCGACCCGACGGCGTCCGCGGAGGCGGCACCCTCGGCGGGCGGCGGCTACGACGCGAGCAACATCACCGTCCTCGAGGGCCTCGAGGCGGTCCGCAAGCGTCCGGGGATGTACATCGGCTCGACGGGCGAGCGGGGCCTCCACCACCTTGTGTACGAGATTGTGGATAACTCTGTGGACGAGGCCCTCGCGGGCCACGCCGACACCATCGACGTGACGCTCCTGGCGGACGGCGGCGTCCGCGTCGTCGACAACGGCCGAGGCATCCCCGTCGCGATCCACCCGACCGAGGGCAAGCCGACGCTCGAGGTCGTCATGACGATCCTGCACGCGGGCGGCAAGTTCGGCGGGGGCGGCTACGCGGTCTCCGGCGGCCTCCACGGCGTCGGCATGTCGGTCGTCAACGCGCTGTCGACGCGCATGGTGTCCGAGGTCCGCCGCGACGGGTACTCCTGGCGCCAGGAGTTCACCGAGGGCGGCAACCCGGTGGCGCCCGTCGAGCGGCTCGAGCCGTCGGACGAGACCGGCACGACGCAGACGTTCTGGGCCGACCCGGGGATCTTCGAGACGACCGAGTACGACTTCGAGACGCTGCGCGCACGCTTCCAGCAGATGGCGTTCCTCAACAAGGGTCTGCGCATCACGCTGACGGACGAGCGCCCCGCCCACCTCGACACGGGCGACGAGGTCACGGGAGGCGACGGGGCGGCCGACGCGGACGGCGTCTCGGAGGCGGACGGCGACACCACGTCGTCGGGGGCGACGAGGGCCCCGGCCCGCACCGTCACCTACAAGTACGACGGCGGCCTCGTCGACTACGTCAGGCACCTCAACAGCGCGAAGAAGGTCGAGCTCGTCCACCCGGACGTCATCGACTTCGAGTCCGAGGACACCGAGAAGCGGATCTCGGTCGAGATCGCGATGCAGTGGACCAGCGCGTACTCCGAGTCCGTGCACACGTACGCGAACACCATCTCCACGACCGAGGGCGGCACGCACGAGGAGGGCTTCCGTGCGGCGATGACCTCGCTGGTCAACCGCTACGCGCGCGACAAGGGCATCCTCAAGGAGAAGGACGACAACCTCACGGGCGACGACATCCGCGAGGGACTGACCGCCGTCGTCTCCGTCAAGCTCGGCGAGCCCCAGTTCGAGGGCCAGACGAAGACGAAGCTCGGCAACACCGAGGCGAAGACCTTCGTCCAGCGCGTCGTCCACGAGCAGCTCACCGACTGGTTCGACTCGCACCCGAACGAGGGCCGCGACGTCATCCGCAAGGCGATCCAGGCGTCGCAGGCGCGCCTCGCCGCCCGCAAGGCGCGCGAGGCCACCCGCCGCAAGGGCCTGCTCGAGTCCGGCGGCATGCCGGGCAAACTGCGCGACTGCCAGTCGAACCGCGCCGAGGAGTGCGAGATCTTCATCGTCGAGGGCGACTCCGCGGGCGGTTCGGCCGTCCGCGGGCGCAACCCGCGGACGCAGGCGATCCTGCCGATCCGCGGCAAGATCCTCAACGTCGAGCGCGCGCGCCTCGACCGGGCCCTGTCCAACCAGGAGGTCCAGTCGATCATCACGGCGTTCGGCACGGGCATCGGCGAGGACTTCGACCTCACCAAGCTGCGGTACCACAAGATCGTCCTCATGGCCGACGCCGACGTCGACGGCCAGCACATCGCGACGCTCCTGCTCACGCTGCTGTTCCGGTACATGCGCCCGCTCATCGAGAACGGCCACGTGTACCTCGCGCAGCCGCCGCTCTACCGGCTCAAGTGGTCGAACTCCCCGCACGACTACGTGTACTCCGACAAGGAGCGCGACGCGTTCCTCGCGGCCGGTCAGGCCGCCGGCAAGCGGATCCCCAAGGAGAACGGGATCCAGCGCTACAAGGGTCTGGGCGAGATGGACTACTCGGAGCTGTGGGACACGACCATGGACCCCGAGCACCGCACGCTCAACCAGGTCACCCTGGACGACGCCGCCGCCGCGGACGAGATCTTCTCCGTCCTCATGGGCGAGGACGTCGAGTCCCGCCGCAGCTTCATCCAGCGCAACGCGAAGGACGTGCGGTTCCTTGACATCTGACCAGCCGGCGCCCGCCCCACGCGGGCGACCGGCCCGCGAACGCGCCCCGGTGGCGCGGACCGCGGCAGGCGACGAGCGCAGCGAGCACGCAGGAACGAACGAACGAGGTAGACCGTGACCGACGACCAGAACCCCGAGACCGAGCCCACCGCCCCCGGCGAGGGGGACGACGCGGTCGTGCACGCGGACGGCACGGCGGTCGCGGTGCACCACGGGCGCATCGAGCAGGTCGACCTCCAGCTCGAGATGCAGCGGTCGTACCTCGACTACGCGATGAGCGTCATCGTCGGGCGTGCGCTGCCGGACGTGCGCGACGGGCTCAAGCCCGTGCACCGCCGCGTGCTGTACGCGATGTACGACGGCGGCTACCGGCCGGACCGGTCGTACTCGAAGTGCTCGCGCGTCGTCGGCGACGTCATGGGCAAGTTCCACCCGCACGGCGACAGCGCGATCTACGACGCGCTCGTGCGCCTCGTGCAGGACTGGTCGCTGCGCTACCCGCTCGTCGCCGGCCAGGGGAACTTCGGCTCTCCCGGCAACGACCCGGCGGCGGCCCCGCGGTACACGGAGTGCCGCATGGCGCCGATCGCCATGGAGATGGTCCGGGACATCGACAAGGACACCGTCGACTTCCAGGACAACTACGACGGCCGCACGCAGGAGCCGGCGGTCCTGCCGTCGCGGTTCCCGAACCTGCTGGTCAACGGCTCGGCGGGCATCGCCGTCGGCATGGCGACGAACATCCCGCCGCACAACCTGCGCGAGGTCGCCGAGGGCGTCCAGTGGCACCTGGAGCACCCCGAGGCGAGCCGCGAGGAGCTCCTCGCGGCGCTCCTGCTGCGCATCAAGGGGCCGGACTTCCCGACCGGCGCGACGATCCTCGGCCACAAGGGCATCGAGGAGGCGTACCGGACCGGCCGTGGCTCGATCACGATGCGCGCGGTGGTCAACGTCGAGGAGATCCAGGGCCGCGTGTGCCTGGTCGTCACCGAGCTCCCCTACCAGGTGAACCCGGACAACCTCGCCGCGAAGATCGCCGACCTCGTCAAGGACGGGCGCGTCCAGGGCATCGCCGACATCCGCGACGAGACGTCGGGCCGCACGGGCCAGCGCCTCGTGATCGTGCTCAAGCGCGACGCGGTCGCCAAGGTCGTGCTCAACAACCTGTACAAGCACACGCAGCTGCAGGACACGTTCGGCGCCAACATGCTCGCGCTGGTCGACGGCGTCCCCCGCACGCTGAGCCTCGACGCGTTCGTCCGGCACTGGACGACCCACCAGCTCGACGTCGTCGTGCGGCGCACCCGCTACCTGCTGGCCGAGGCGGAGCGCAGCATCCACATCCTGCGCGGCTACCTCAAGGCTCTCGACGCGCTCGACGAGGTCATCGCCCTCATCCGCCGCTCCCCCGACGTCGACCAGGCGCGCACGGGCCTCATGGAGCTGCTGGGCGTGGACGAGGTCCAGGCGACGGCGATCCTCAACCTCCAGCTCCGCCGCCTGGCGGCGCTGGAGCGCCAGAAGATCCTCGACGAGCACGACGAGCTCGAGCGCAAGATCCTCGACTACGAGGACATCCTCGCCAAGCCGGAGCGCCAGCGGTCGATCGTCGGCGAGGAGATGGGCGAGATCGTCGCCAAGTACGGGGACGAGCGCCGTACGACGATCCTCCCGTTCGACGGCGAGGTCTCGATCGAGGACCTCATCGCCGAGGAGGAGATGGTCGTCACCATCACGCGCGGCGGCTACGTCAAGCGGACGCGCAGCGACAACTACCGCGCGCAGAAGCGTGGCGGCAAGGGCGTGCGCGGCACCCAGCTGCGCGAGGACGACATCGTCGACCACTTCTTCGTGACGACGACGCACCACTGGCTGCTGTTCTTCACGAACCTCGGGCGGGTGTACCGCGCCAAGGCGTACGAGCTCCCCGAGGGCGGTCGCGACGCCAAGGGGCAGCACGTGGCCAACCTGCTCGCCTTCCAGCCCGGCGAGAAGATCGCGCAGGTGCTCGACCTGCGCGACTACGACGCCGCGGAGTACCTCGTCCTGGCGACGCGCCGCGGCCTCGTCAAGAAGACGCGGCTGTCCGAGTACGACTCGCCGCGCTCGGGCGGGCTCATCGCGATCAACCTCCGCGAGGACGAGTCGGGCACGCCGGACGAGCTGGTCGCGGCGCTCCTCGTGGACGCCGACGACGACCTCATCCTCGTCTCGCGCAAGGGCCAGTCGATCCGCTTCCCCGCGGGCGACGACACGATGCGGCCGCTCGGGCGCGCGACGTCGGGCGTGACCGGCATGAAGTTCCGCGAGGGGGACGAGCTGCTCTCGGCGGACGTGGTCGAGGAGGGATCCGACCTCTTCGTCGTGACGGAGGGCGGGTTCGCCAAGCGCACGCGGATCGACGAGTACCGGGTCCAGGGTCGCGGCGGTCTGGGGATCAAGGTCGCCAACCTGGTGGAGGCTCGTGGAGATCTCGTGGGGGCTCTGGTGACAGAGGCCGACGACGAGGTGCTGGTGATCATGGAACGCGGGAAGATCGTGCGGTCCGCGGTCGACGAGGTGAACCTCACGGGCCGCAACACGCAGGGGGTGACGTTCGCGAAGCCCGACAAGGGCGACCGCATCATCGCGGTCGCGCGGAACGTCGAGCGTCGCCTCGGAGAGGATCGGGATACCGTGGAGGGCGAGGACGGGACCGGCACGGCCCCGGTCGGCACCGACACGAGCAGCGCACCGATCACCGACCCGACCGCCTCGTCCGACGGGGCGAGCGGGACCGAGCCGGCCCCCGGAACCACCGAGGAAACCAGATGAGCAGCGAGAACAACGCACCGCCGACGATCACGCCCCGGCTGACCGTCCCGCGCCCGGACACGGAGGCGTCGTCGCGCAACGGCGGTTCCGCGACGACGAGCAGGCACGGCGAGGCGAACGGCACGTCCTCGAACGGGACGTCGAACGGCAGCTCGAACGGTGCCGCGTCGGGGGCCGTCCCGCCGCCGCCCCCGCCTCCTCCCCCGAGCCAGCCCGCCCCGGAGCGGAGCGTCGACGACGACGAGATGGAGCGGGCCTCGGGCGAGAGCCGCGTCGCCGTCGCGCGTGCGGGAGCCGTGAAGGCCGCGGCGGCCGCCATCGCCGCGGCGAAGAGCGCGGCCAAGAAGGTCTCCGCGGCGGTCCCGGCCGCACCGGCGGAGACCGACCCTCAGCAGCCCGGTCACGACGAGATCGACGACGAGACGGTGAGGCGCGTGCCCACGACCACCTCGGCCACGGCCGGCGCCCCGGCGGCGGCCTCGCTGCACTACTCCGCCGCCGGCGTGTCCGGCACCGCGAGCCCCGTCACGGGCGCGACGCCCGCCGTCGGGACCGCGACGGGCGCGACGCCCACCGTGCGGAACGACGGCGGACCGCGTCGCGTCCGGCTCGCGGTCTCGCGCATCGACCCCTGGTCCGCGATGAAGCTCGGCTTCCTGCTCGCCGTCGCGATCGGCATCATGACCGTCGTCGCGACGGCCGTGGTCTGGTACGTGCTCGACGGGATGATGGTCTTCGCGAAGATCGAGGACCTGTTCACGCAGATCGTCGGCACCGAGACCGACGTGGACATCCAGCAGTACGTCGCGTTCGGCCG
>JAQSXO010000527.1 GCA_029256625.1 Cellulosimicrobium sp.
CGTGCGGACGTTCCACGACGCGGGCCTGCACGTGTTCGTCGACTACAACCCGTGGGACGTCGGCACGCGCCGCGGCGACGACGACCTCACCGAGCTCGCCGCCGTCGTGCGCGAGCTCGGCGCCGACGGCGTCTTCCTGGACACGCTGAAGAAGGCCGAGCCGGAGCTCGTCGCGCGGCTCGAGGCCGCGCGCCCGGGCATCGTCCTGGAGGGCGAGTCCAAGCTCCCGGTCGAGCGCATCGAGGACCACTCGTCGTCGTGGGCGCAGTTCTTCGCCGACTCGCCCGTGCCCGGCGTGCTGCGCGCGCACTGGTACGAGCGCCGCCACATGCAGCACCACGTGCGCCGCTGGCACCGCGACCACTCCGAGGAGCTCCAGTCCGCGTGGCTCAACGGCGTGGGCGTCATGGTGTGGGAGGTCGTGTTCGGCGTGTGGGTCGGCTGGTCGCGGCGCGACGCCGCGACCGTGACGCGCCTGGTCACGGTCCAGCGCGCCGCGTGGCCGCTGCTGCTCGACGGGGAGTGGACGCCGCTCACGGAGCTCGCGCCCGAGGCCGAGGCCGCGGGGGTGTACGCGTCGCGCTGGGACCTCGACGGCGTGACCCTGTGGACGCTCGTCAACCGCGGCGAGACGGACTACGACGGCCCGCTGCTCCCGGCCGACCACTCGTCCCGCCGAACCCGGGGTTCCTCCTCAGCCGGGGCCGTCGCTGGGGAGGAACCCCGGGCTCGGCGTGACGTCCGGGTGCCGGGGCGGGGGATCGCCGCGGTGCTGCACGTGGCCGACGGCATCGGCGAGCCCGACTTTCTGCCGCACCTGCGCGACGTCGTCGCCGCGCTCGACGAGACTGCGCCGCACGACCCCGACGCACGGTTCCCGCACCGGATCGCGCGGCGTCTCGCGCCCGCTGCCCAGACCGTCGCGGCACCCGGGGCGAGCGTGGCGCCCGGGGCGGGCGCCGTCGTCGTCCCCGCGGGGCCGTACGCGCTGACCGTCCGGTACCGCGCGCGCGAGACCGGGATGTACCAGGGCGCGCCGTACGTGGACGAGTGGAAGCCGCGCCCGCCCCGCCTGCCCGACGGGCGGACCCACCAGGGTGACGGCGAGCTCGCCGCGCCGGTCGCGGTCGGCCGCGACGTGACGAACGCGGAGTTCGCGGAGTTCCTCGCCGCCACCGGGTACGTGCCGGCCGTCGCGCACCGCTTCCTCGCGCACTGGGTCGACGGCCGTCCCGTGCCCGGCACGGAGGACGAGCCCGTGACGTTCGTCGACCTCGACGACGCGCGCGCGTTCTGCGCGTGGCGCGGCGGGCGCCTGCCCACCGAGGACGAGTGGCAGCTCGCGGCCGAGCAGCCCGGCTGGACGCGCGGCGAGCCCGCCGTGTGGAGCTGGACGGGCTCCGAGCACTCCGACGGCCGCACGCGGTTCGTCATGCTCAAGGGCGGCAGCGACCACCGCGCCGAGGGCTCCGACTGGTACGTCGAGGGCGGGCGCCACGCGGCCGACTACGCGGTCAAGCTCCTCGTCCCCGGCCTGGGGCTCGCGCGCGGCGCGACCGTCGGGTTCCGCTGCGCGTGGGACCTCGCCGACGACGAGACGGGGGTGACGGCATGACGGACGCACCGCGCGTCTCGCGCGACCCCGCCGCGGGCGCGCTCGCGGGCCTGCGCGTCGTCGACGCGTCGACGCTGTTCGCCGGGCCCATGGCGGCGATGCACCTCGGCGACCTGGGCGCCGACGTCGTCAAGGTCGAGCACCCCACGAAGCCCGACCCGTCGCGGACGCACGGCGCCGCGAAGGACGGCGTGAACCTGTGGTGGAAGACGCTCGGGCGCAACAAGCGCACCGTCACCGCCAACCTCGGGAGCGACGGCGGCCGCGAGGTGTTCCTCGCGCTCGCCGCCGAGGCGGACGTCGTCGTCGAGAACTTCCGGCCCGGCACGCTCGAGCGCTGGGGCCTCGGCTACGACGAGCTGTCCGCGCGCAACCCGCGGCTCGTGCTCGCGCGCGTGAGCGGGTTCGGGCAGGTCGGGCCGTACCGCACCCGCCCCGGGTTCGGCACGCTCGCCGAGGCGATGAGCGGGTTCGCCGCGATGACCGGCGAGCCCGACGGCCCGCCGACCCTCCCGCCGTTCGGGCTCGCCGACGGCGTCGCGTCGCTCGCGACCGCGTTCGCCGTCATGGTCGCGCTGTCGACGCGCGAGCGCACCGGGCACGGGCAGGTCGTGGACACGGCGATCATCGAGCCCATCCTCGCGATGCTCGGGCCGCAGATCACGCGCTGGGACCAGCTCCGCACCGTGCAGCCGCGCACCGGCAACCGGTCCGCGAACAACGCGCCGCGCAACACCTACCGCACGCGCGACGGGCAGTGGGTCGCGGTGTCGACGTCGGCGCAGTCCATCGCCGAGCGCGTCATGCGCCTCGTCGGGCGCCCCGAGATCGTCGACGAGCCGTGGTTCGCGAGCGGCGTCGAGCGCGCGCAGCACGCCGACCTGCTCGACGAGGCCGTCGGCGGCTGGATCGCGCAGCGCACGCGCGACGAGGTCGTCGCCGCGTTCGAGGAGGCGCAGGCCGCCGTCGCG
>JAQSXO010000048.1 GCA_029256625.1 Cellulosimicrobium sp.
GTCCTGCTCGGGGATCGCGTCGCCGTTGAGGAACACCATGACGGTGCGCGCGTACGCGTGGTCCCAGTCCTGCTGGTCCATGCGCGACCCGGTGATGTCGAGCCACTCGATGTCGGGCAGCTCGTCGTCGGCCGTCCCGGAGCCGCCCCGGCCCAGGAAGAAGCGCCGCCGGTGCAGCACGGGGTGGTCACGGCGCAGCCACACCACGCGGCGGGCGAAGTCGAGGAGCGCGGCCCGCTCGTCGTCGAGGCCCTCCTCGCCGCCCCAGTCCATCCACGTGATCTCGTTGTCCTGGCAGTAGCCGTTGTTGTTGCCGCCCTGCGTGCGCGCGATCTCGTCGCCGTGCGCGAGCATCGGCACGCCCTGGGAGAGCAGCAGCGTGGCGAGGAAGTTGCGACGCTGGCGCGCGCGGAGCGCTCGGACCTCGGGGTCGTCCGTCGGCCCCTCGACGCCGCAGTTCCACGACCGGTTGTGGCTCTCCCCGTCGTGGTTGTCCTCGCCGTTGGCCTCGTTGTGCTTCTCGTCGTACGACACGAGGTCGTTGAGCGTGAAGCCGTCGTGCGCGGTGACGAAGTTGATCGACGCGATCGGCTTGCGCCCGCCGTGCTCGTAGAGGTCGGACGAGCCCGTGAGCCGGCTCGCGAGCTCGGGCAGCGTCGAGGGCTCGCCGCGCCAGAAGTCGCGCACGGTGTCCCGGTACTGCCCGTTCCACTCGGTCCACAGCGGCGGGAAGCCGCCCACCTGGTAGCCGCCGTCGCCGAGGTCCCACGGCTCGTCGAAGAACGCCGAGAGGCGGTCGACCTCGTGGAACTGCCGGGCCAGGGTCGCCGCGAGGTCGAAGCGGAACCCGTCCACGTGCATCTCGGTCACCCAGTAGCGCAGCGAGTCCATGATGAGCTGGAGCACGTGCGGCGAGCGCATGAGCAGCGAGTTGCCCGTGCCCGTCGTGTCGAAGTAGTGCGCCTCGTCGCCATCGACCAGCCGGTAGTACGCCTTGTTGTCGATGCCGCGGAAGCTCAGCGTCGGGCCGAGGTGGTTGCCCTCGGCCGTGTGGTTGTAGACGACGTCGAGGATGACCTCGATGCCGGCCTCGTGCAGCGCCTTGACCATGGTCTTGAACTCCATGACCTGCTGCCCGCGCGACCCGTACGCCGCGTAGCCGTTGTGCGGCGCGAAGAACCCGATGGTGTTGTAGCCCCAGTAGTTCGAGAGCCCCTTCTCGACGAGCGTGGGGTCGTTGACGAACTGGTGCACCGGCATGAGCTCGACCGCCGTGACGCCGAGCGTCACGAGGTGCTCGATCACGGCCGGGTGCGCCATGCCCGCGTACGTGCCGCGCAGCTCGTCGGGCACGTCCGGGTGGAGCATCGTCATGCCCTTGACGTGCGCCTCGTAGACCACGCTGTCGTGGTAGTCCCGGTTCGGCGGGCGGTCGTGACCCCAGTCGAAGAACGGGTTGATGACGACCGAGACCATCGTGTGCCCGGCCGAGTCGTCGTCGTTGAGCGGGGGAGCGGTCGCGGGCGCGTCCTCGGCGTCCTCGCCCTCCCCGGCCTCGTCCGCGGGCACCGCGTCGCCGCCGTCGGCGAAGCGGTAGGAGAACAGGGACTCGTCGCCGTCCACCCGGCCCTCGATCGCCTTCGCGTACGGGTCCAGGAGCAGCTTCGCCGGGTTGCACCGGTGACCGTTCTCCGGGTCGTAGGGCCCGTGCACGCGGTAGCCGTAGCGCGTGCCGGGGCCCTTCCCGGGGAGGTAGACGTGCCAGACGTGCGCGTCCACCTCCTCGAGGTCGACGCGCGTCTCGGTGCCGTCGTCGCCGAGGAGGCAGAGCTCGACGCGCTCCGCGACCTCGGAGAACAGGGCGAAGTTCGTCCCCGTCCCGTCATAGGTGGCGCCCAAGGGGTAGGGGTGGCCTGGCCAGGTCTGCATGCCCCTGAGGATTCCACGCACCCCGGGTCGCTGTCGTCGCAGGAGGCACCCGACCGCGAGTGACGGCGGACACCCGAGTGAAATAGTGTGCCAAGCAGGGATGATCTCCGCGGTGCGGCGCGCGGTCGTCTCGCCTCCTCGCGCACCGCGACGGCGCGCCGCGGACGGTCGTGCATGGCGGCCTGGGACCTGGTAGACCCGTGCCTATGAGCACCCACGCAGACCACCGCGACGACCTCAACGAGTCCGACGTCGCCTCCGCACGACTGTCCCCCCGCCGCGAGGAGGAGGGGGAGGCCGTCGGTGACGTGCTGACCGGTGGGGACGCGACCAAGGCCCCGCAGTCGCTGTCGGAGAACGAGCGCCGACCGATCGACGGCGCGTCGTCGGGCACGTCCTGGGACGACCCCGACGAGCTCTGAGCGTCAGTCCACGCGCGGCAGCCGGTCGGCGTCGACCGGGATGAGCCGGGGCATCCCGGCCGGAGCGACGGCGCTCAGCGCGAGGTAGCGCGCCTCGGCGCGATGGAGGCGGATGTGCTCGTCGACGGTCCAGTCCGGGCCGTTCGTCAGCGACATGCCGCACGAGCAGTCGATCGTCACCCGCCCCGCCGTGTCCTCGCGGACCTGCCCGATCGTCACGTGCGCGGAGCGCGCGTCCGCCTTCGCGCGGCGCATGCTCGCGCTGACGGGTTCAGGGCGCGAGGGCTCGGGCATCGGGGTCGGGGCGGGTGCGGCACTCACAGGCCCCGAGCCTAGACGCCGTCGCCGCGGTCTCGCGCACGCAGCGGCCACGCGCCGGCCCGCGGCGCGCAGCGCAGGGGTCTCAGTGCGTGTGGGCGATCCCGAGCGCGTGCGCCCGCTCGTGCTCGCGCTCGGCGGCCTCGCGCGCGGCGATGCGGGCCCGGACCTCCTCGCGACGGAGCGGAGGGACGGTCGTCGGCGGGTTGCGGCGCTCCGGCAGCTCGTCGAGCAGCCGCGCCACGATGGCCGTGACCTCGTCGACCGCTCGCTCGAACGGTTCCTCGGTCGCGGCGCTCGTGCGCTGGATCCCGGTCACCTTCCGGACGAACTGGCGTGCGGCCGCCTCGATCTCCTCGTCCGTGGCGGGGGGCTCGAGGCCGCGCAGGGTCGTGATGTTCCGGCACATGCCCCGACGCTACGTGCGGGCGAGGAGCACCACAAGGGCGGCCCGCGTCGTCAGGCGAAGCGTGCCGAGACGGCGAGCGTCTCGCCGACGTCGACGCGGACGTCCGCGAGGCGGACGCCCGGGGGGAGGTCGGACACGAGGTCGACCTGGCGGCCCTCGACCTTGGCGAGCTCGCCGCGCGCCGCGACGAGCAGCGCCGCGACGACGGGGTTGCGGCTCGACAGCTCGAGGTCCCGCACGGTGAGCACCATCTGCGCGTCGACCTCGGCGGTCGCCGTCGCGCGGACGCTGGCGGAGAGGATGCCCTTGCGGACCCGGGCGAACGCGCGGAGCGTGACGCTGCGGGGTCCCGCCGACTCGAGCTCGACGTCGAGCGATGCGAGCGTGAGGCCGAGGTTCTGGAGCTCCGTGGCCACGAGCCGCCGGGCGGTCGCGACGATCGCGTCGCGCGGCGCCGCGACCCGGACGTGGCCGGCGAGGGGCGCGGCGTCGTCAGGCTCGACGCCCTCGACCCCGAGGCCGCCGGCGCCGTCCTCGACCCAGCGGAACCGCAGGCCGTCGGCCTCGGCGACGACGTCCACCGGGACGTCCTCCACCACGAGCGGGTGCGCGTCCACGCGCAGCCGACGCAGGACCGCGTCCTCGCGCGAGCGCACGTCCTCGACGTCGGAGGTCGCCGGGCCGGGCGTGGTCGCGCCGGAGGGTGCGCCGCCGACCCGTACGTGCACCCCGGTCAGGTCGACGTCGAGCCGTGCGACGTCGGCACCGTCGAGGTCGGCGTCGATCTGGGCCCGCTCGGCTCCCTGGACGGTCGGCCCGAGCGCGTCGAGGAGGACGGGGCGCAGGCGGGCGAGGAGATCGGCGGCGGACGTGGGCCGCGGGGCGGTGCCGAGCGGGAGCACGTCGTGGGCAGGTCGGAGGTCGGGCATGGGCCGAGGGTAGTGGACGACGAAGGCCGCCCCGGGGAACCGGGACGGCCTTGGTGCTGGTGGGCGATACTGGGATCGAACCAGTGACCTCTTCCGTGTCAGGGAAGCGCGCTACCGCTGCGCCAATCGCCCGGGGTGCTGCTGCACTGCATGCGAGGTGGAGATGGGATTCGAACCCACGTATACGGCTTTGCAGGCCGCTGCCTCGCCTCTCGGCCACTCCACCTTGAGACGCGTCCTCTCTCATGCTCCCGCAGGAGCAGGCCAGAGAGTGGGCCTCCGAGCGGATGACGGGACTCGAACCCGCGACCCTCACCTTGGCAAGGTGATGCTCTACCAACTGAGCCACATCCGCGCGGCCGGTCCGTCGGGCTCCTGAGAGCCTTCGCGATCCGGCGCGAAGCACATACTAGCCGACTTCTCGCTCGGACCGTGCATCCGGTCCGCGTGATGGTCGGCACGCGAGAGGCCGCTCCGGACGGTGCCGGGGCGGCCTCTCGCGTCGTGCTCGTGGGCGATACTGGGATCGAACCAGTGACCTCTTCCGTGTCAGGGAAGCGCGCTACCGCTGCGCCAATCGCCCCAAAAGGGTGGTGCTGCTGCGAGGTGGAGATGGGATTCGAACCCACGTATACGGCTTTGCAGGCCGCTGCCTCGCCTCTCGGCCACTCCACCGCGACCTGCCCTCCGGCGCCGCGAGAGCGGACGGAGAGTGGGCCTCCGAGCGGATGACGGGATTCGAACCCGCGACCCTCACCTTGGCAAGGTGATGCTCTACCAACTGAGCCACATCCGCGCGGCCGGACTCGTGAGTGCTTCGAGGAATCGCTTCCTGTCGGCCCCCGGCGTTCCGGCGCGTCCCAGACATTAGTCCACGTTCGCGCCCGGAGTCCAACCGGCGTCGTCCCGTGCGCGTCGGGTGCGCGCCCGGGATCGTCCGGGTGGCGCGCCCGTGCTCGGTAGCGTGGTCCCGTGCCAGGACCTGGGAGAACGTCGTCGAGGCCGGGGCTCGCGCGCTTCGCCGGCCGCGCCGCCACCGGAGTGGTGGAGGTCGTCGACCTGTGGCGCGAGCCGGAGCGGCTCGCCGGCGAGGGCCCGTGGTTCGTCGTGGCGGACTTCGACGCCCCCGCTCGCGGCGGCCGGGCGCGCGCCTGGCGGTTCGCGGAGCGCGTCGACCCGGCAGAGCTCGCGCGGGAGGAGGGCGGGAGGGACGCATGGGGCGGGCCCGCGCCGTCCGACTGGTCGAGCTCGATGGACCGGGCGGCCTACGAGGCCGCGGTCGCGCGCGTGCGCGACGAGGTCCGCGAGGGCGAGGTCTACCAGGCCAACGTCTGCCGCGTGCTCTCCGCGCCGCTCGTCGCCCCGGACGGCGGCGAGCCGGACGCCGCCGCCCTCGGGCGCCGTCTGGCCCGCGGGAACCCGGCACCCTACGCGGGCGTCCTGCACGTCCCGGCGAGCTCCGGCGTCGACCCCGTGTGGGTCGTGACCGCGTCCCCCGAGCTCTACCTCCGCGTCGCGGGCGGGGCGGTGACGTCCGCCCCCATCAAGGGCACCGCGCCGACCCGGGACGGGCTCACCGCCAAGGACCGCGCCGAGAACGTCATGATCACCGACCTCGTGCGCAACGACCTCCAGCGCGTGTGCGACCCGGGGACGGTCGAGGTCACGGACCTGCTCGCGGTCGAGCTCCACCCCGGCCTCGTCCACCTCGTGAGCACCGTCGCGGGGCGGCTCCGCCCGAGCCTGAGCGACCCGGCAGCGCTCTGGCCCGCGCTGCTCGGCGCGACGTTCCCGCCCGCGTCCGTGTCGGGCGCCCCGAAGTCGTCCGCGCTGCGCATCATCGAGGAGCTCGAGCCGGTGCCGCGTGGCCCGTACTGCGGGGCGATCGGGTGGGTCGACGGGGACGAGGCGGTGCTCGCCGTCGGGATCCGGACGTTCTGGTGGGACGACGGCGTGCTGCGGTTCGGCACCGGGGCCGGGATCACGTGGGGGAGCGACCCCGCGCGCGAGTGGGAGGAGACCGAGCTCAAGGCGCGGCGGCTCGTCGGCCTCGCCTCCGGCACACTGGAACCATGAGCCCTGCCGCCGCCACGACGCCGACGTCCGACCGACCGTCCGAGAACCTCGTGATCTGGGCTGACGGGCGTCTCGTGCGTCCGGGCGAGCAGGCGCTGAGCGCCGTGGACCACGGCCTCACGGTCGGGGACGGCGTGTTCGAGACGTGCGCCGTGTTCGACGGGCAGGCGTTCGCGCTCACCCGGCACCTGCGCCGGCTCGCGCGGTCCGCCGCGGGCCTCGGACTCGACACGCCGGACGAGCAGCGCGTGCTCGACGGTGTCACGGCCGTGCTCTCGGAGGCCGACGCCCGGGCACGGGCCGGGGCGGACAGCGTCGGGCGCCTGCGCATCACCGTGACCGCCGGCGTCGGCCCGCTCGGGTCCGGCCGCACGCCCGGCGCGCAGACCGTCGTCGTCGCCGCAGGACCTGCGACCATCAGCCCCGCCGGCCGAGCCGTGCGCTCGCCCTGGACGCGCAACGAGCGGTCGGCCGTGGCCGGGCTCAAGACGACGTCGTACGCCGAGAACGTCGTCGCGCTCGCCGACGCCGTCGCGAAGGGTGGCGACGAGGCGCTCCTGGCGAACACGGCGGGCGACCTGTGCGAGGGGACAGGAGCGAACGTCTTCGTCGAGCGCGGGGGCGAGCTCGTCACCCCGCTCCTGGCGTCGGGCTGCCTCGCCGGCATCACACGCGAGCTGCTGCTCGAGTGGGCCGCGGAGGACAGGCTGCCGGTGCGCGAGGCCCGCCCCGGAGAGCTGCCGTTCGCGGTGCTCGACGAGGTGAGTGCGGGGGAGGCGGCACTGCTCCTCACCGGCTCGGTGCGCAACGTCCAGCCCGTGACCTGGCTCGACGGCGTCGACGTCGCGGCCGGGGAGCTGTCGCTCGCCGCGCGCGAGCTCTTCGAGCGGCGCCGTCGCGAGCGCCTGGACCCCTGATCCGAGCCGGTTTTTCGATCCGGTCCGTTTCAGGCTAGTATCGACCTCGCACTCGGGCGATTGGCGCAGTGGTAGCGCGCTTCGTTCACACCGAAGAGGTCACTGGTTCGAACCCAGTATCGCCCACCGAGACCGAGGCCCGGAACCGTTCTGGTTCCGGGCCTTCGTCGTGTCCGGCCCGTGCGTACGCGCGGCGGTGAGGTGAGCCTGTCCGCGGACCGAGACGGCGTCGTGCGGGTTCCACTTCGCAGCAAGGGGTGGTTCGGGCCGGTGCGCCCGCGGTAGCCTGGCGGCCCGCACGACGGCGCACCGCCGTCGTCCGACGATGGCCCGGCGCCGCCGCTGAAGGCGCCTCACGATGAACCACACTCGAGGAGCATCCCCCGCGCGCCGATGAGCGGCGCCAAGTCGACGCCGCGCGAGCTGCGTCGCGCCCGTCGGTCGTCCCGGCACGGTTGCTGGGGACACCTGGTCGTCGCGCCGTTGTGGGTCGCGTACGACGCCAACCTCGGCACCCTCCTGCGCACGTGCGACGCGGTCGGGGCGTGCCTTGCCGTGCCCAGCACCCCGCACTACCGCACGGCCCTCACCGTGGGCGACACGCTCAAGGGTCGCCGTCCGTGCATCCACTGGGTCGCGCCGTCGAAGGAGGCGTGGCTCGACGCCGAGCGCACCGCCGGGAGGCGTCTCGTCGCCGTCGAGCTCGCTGAGGGTGCGACGCCGTTGCCACGGCTCGCGCCCGCACGCGTGCCGACGGTGCTGCTGCTCGGGCACGAGCGCCATGGGGTGCCCGACGACGTCCTGGCAAACGTCGACGAGTGCGTCGAGATCCCGATGGCGGGTTGGGGCGCGAGCCTCAACGTCGCGGTCGCGGGAAGCCTCGTGCTGTACCGACTGGCGGGCCTGGCGTGAGTCGGCGGGCCTTCGACGGGCGTGCCTCAGGCGGCTACGAGCACCGGCTCCTCGGTACGCGCCGCTGCCGGCGGCGCGTCGGTCTCGACCTGGGTCTGGTTCGGGGTCGCCGGAAGGGGCGCGAGCGGCGCTCGGCGCGCCGCGCCACCTCGCTCCGGCAGGCGCACGTGACGGAGCGCGAGTGCCGCGCCCACGACGCCGGCCACGACGAGCCCTCCGACCGCGAGCGCCCCGCGGGGGCCCCAGAGCTCCAGGAGCAGGCCGAGGAGCGGCGGGCCGGCGAGGCCCCAGGCGGTGCTCGCGCTGCGCCACACCCCGAGGACACGGCCCCGCATCGCGGGCGGCGGGTCGGTCTGGAGCACGGTCGTCCCGGCGGTGTCGGAGACCGCTTCGACGAGGGCCATCGGGCCGACGACGAGGAGCAGCACGGTCAGCGTCGGCGCCAGTCCCGCGACCACCTGGAGTGTCGCCCCCGCAGCGGCGAGCAGGGCGACGAGCCGGACGGTCGGGCGCCGGAGCCTGCCCGCGAGGACGGCTCCGAGGATCCCGCCCGCGGCGAGCACGGTGGACACCGTGCCGAACTCCTGGGCGCCACCCGCGAGCGCCCCGGTGACGAGCACGGCGAGCGTGAGGGTGTAGTTGCGGCCGAGCAGCGAGCTGACCGCCGTGACGACGAGGAGCGCGACGAGCCGGGGGCGTCCGAGGAAGAAGCGGAGGGCCCCGGCGTCGCGCCGCGCCGTCGGGGCCTCCACGGGGAGCGCCTCGTCGTCCGCGGCGTCAGGCGGGGGTGACGCGGGCGGGCGAGCCGAGTGTGCGGCGTCGGGGTGGAGGCGGAGGAACGGGACCACGGCGGCGACACCGAGGAGCGACACCCCGTTGGCGACGTAGGCCACGGCGGGACCCGCGAGCGCCACGGCGCCGCCCGCGAGCGCGACGCCGACGAGCCGTCCCGCGCTGTGCACGACCGACCCGATGCCGATGGCCGACGGGACGTCGTCGACGGGGACGAGGTCGTTGCCGAGGAGGGCGGTGGCCGGGCCGTCGACGGTCGCGACGAGCCCCGTGAGCGCGGAGAGGGCGAGCAGCGTGGGCAGGCTCAGGAGGTCGAGGGCGACGAGCGCGGCGGTCGTGAGGGCGACGGCGGCGAGGACGGCCTGGCTCACCGACGCCGTGAGCTTGCGGGGCCACCGGTCGACGACGGCGCCGCCGACCACGCCGAGCAGCAGGCCGGGCGCGGCCTGGACCGCGAGGGAGATCCCGGTGGCCGCGGGGGAGCCGGTGATCTGCAGCACGAGCAGGTTCTGCACGGTGAGCTGCATCCAGGCGCCGGCGTTCGAGACGAGGTTGGCGCCGGACCACCAGCGCATCGAGCGGTGGCGCAGCGCGCGCCAGGGGGACCGGTCGGGGGTCGTGCGGGCAGGGCGGAACGGGGTGAGGGCAGGGAGGGGCACGGCACGCATTCGAGGCTGGGGGAGAAGCCGCCCCGGAGGAGGGCGGGGGCGGGCCGACGCCCGCGCACGGTTGATCATTCAACCAACTGCGTCGAGCAGCGCTCCACCTCGTCCACCTGATCGTGACCAAGGTCGCATCGGACGAGCCCGTGCTCGTCCCCGGCCGACGGTGGGGCTGGGGCGCGCGTCTCACGATGTGAGAAGCGATGGCGGCCCCAGCGGGTGAACACCGGGCTCGGTGCGGCCGGCAGAACGGCCGCTAAGGGACAAACGGACGCAATGTGTCCCGACTGGACAGTTGTCCAGCCTGCAGGGGCGCGTGGTTCCGTGCACGCTGCCTGCATGCGCCGGTGGCGACCGGGCGGTCGACGGTCGTCCCCAGGGCTGGCTGCGCGGTGATCACGCGCCGAGCCCGTCGACGTGAGTCCTCGGGAACGACGCGTGGCGACCGAGCGCAGCGGAGGACCGGCCGTGCGGGAGGGCTCGTGGTGATCGTGGTGGCGGACCTCCGGCGACCGTGACGATGAGTCGGCCTTGCTCCCCGAGCAGGGGGCCGGGAGGAAGGCCGACTCATCGACGCAGGGCGGTGACCAGAAGGTCCGTCTCGTCGACGATCCGGTCGAGCACGCGGGCGTGGACGTCGTCGTCGTGCCCGTACGGGTCCTCGATGTCCTGGTCGGGACCGAGCCCGCCCAACGTCGCGCGAGCGCGTCCGGCACCGACGACCACGGCTCGCAGGCGTGCCGCGTCGTCGGAGGCCTCGGGGACGGACGGCACGCGCTGCGCGAGCGCCGCCACCTCGGTGAACAGCAAGCACCGTCGCAGCGCTGCGGGAGCCAGCTCGAGCACGGCCGCGCGGTGCGCCCGGGTCATGGTCAGGACGAGCTCCGCGGACTCCAGCAGGTCGGCCGCTACCGGACGTGCGACGAAGCCCGAGACGTCGAGCCCACGTCGTGCGAGCTGCCGCGCCATGGGCCCCGCGACAGGAGCGCCGACGAGCGCTCCCGTGCCGGCGCTCGTCACCTCGACGGTCCCGTCGAGGACCGAGGAGAGGACGAGCTGCGCTGCGGGTGAACGGCAGACGTTGCCGGTGCAGACGACGAGTACGGAGAGCACGGTCATCCTTCGTGGCGGCGGGTGGTCTGGGTAATCTAGCGCGAGCGGTGGGCGCTCGCGGGCGCGTCGCCGGGGGGCAGAGTCGCGGGGGGCGGCATGGTGCACGACGGTTGGGGACCTCGGTGGGCGGGCACGGCGACGACGGTTGCCGCGTCACCCGGTCCATGGGAGCGCCCGGACCCGGTAGGGCCCGTTCCGCGCCGGACCAGGAGGCGCCGCCTCGGGAGACGGGCCGCGGCCGCCGTCTCGCTCCTCCTCGTCCTCGCGGTCGCGTGGGTCGCGTGGCTCGTGGCGGACGCGCTGCGCGCCCGGGACGCCCTGGAGAGGGCGGCCGCGGAGCTGCCGACGCTCCAGGAGCAGGTCCGCGCCGGCCAGGACACGTCCGTGGCGCTCGCGGAGGTGCGACGTTCGGCCCACGTGGCGGCGTCGTCGACGCGAGGGCCGCACTGGGCGCTCGCGCGAGCACTTCCGGTGCTGGGCGACGACGCGCGGGCGCTCGGAGAGGTCGCGACCGCGGTGGAGGCGATCGCCGACGATGCGCTCCCGCGGCTCGCGGACGCTGCCGCGGTCGCGTCGCCGACGCTCCTGGCCCCTCGGAACGGAGCCGTGGACCTCCGTCCGCTCGAGGAGGCCCGGGATGACGTGGTCTCCGCGGACCGATCGGTCGCGCGGGCGATCGACGCCGTGTCCGCGATCGACCCCTCGTCGTTGGTCGCGCCGCTCGCGACAGCCGTGACCGGGCTGCGCGAGCAGCTCGCGGAGGTGCACGCGCAGACCGCGACGGCGGCCCGCGCCGTCGAGCTCGTTCCGCCGATGCTCGGTGCCGATGCCCCGCGCGACTACCTGGTGCTCGTGCAGAACAACGCGGAGCCTCGCGCCGCGGGAGGTATCGCGGGCTCGGTCCTGCACGTCCGTGCCGAGGACGGCGCCGTCCGGCTCGTGGAGGTGCGTGCCGGGAGCGCCCTGGGCGCGTCCGCGACGAGCGTGGTCGGTCTCAGCGGGGCGGAGGACGCCCTCTTCGGGGACGACCTGGGGCGGTTCATGCTCAACGTGACGTCGACGCCCGACTTCCCACGTACGGCGGAGGTGGCGCGCGCGACCTGGCGGGACCGGACCGGCCTCGACGTCGACGGCGTCCTCTCGGTCGACCCGGTCGCGCTCGGTCGCGTGCTCGCGGCGACCGGGCCCGTCACGGTCGCCGACCCGGCGGGCGGCGAGATCCGACTGAGCGGCGACGACGCGTCCGCGTTCCTGCTCAACGGCGTGTACCGGAGCTACCCCGACCCCACGGTCCAGGACGTCGTCCTGTCGGCCGTCGCGGAACAGGTGTTCGCGGGTCTGGGCGGCGGGGGCGCCGACCCCGGGCGGCTCGTGGGCGCCCTCGCCGAGTCGGCCCGCGAGGGGCGACTCCTCGTCTGGTCCTCGGACGCGGACGAGCAGGAGCGTCTCTCGGGCACGGTCCTCTCGGGCGAGCTCCGGGGCCGGCTCACCGACGCCTCCGGTGAGGAGACCTCCCCGGTCGTGGGCGTCTTCCTCAACGCGACGACCGCGGCGAAGGTGGGGTACTACCTCGACACGACGGTCGCGATCGACGACGTCCGGTGCCGTCCGGACGGTTCCCAGTCCTTCACCCTGACGGTCACCCTCACGTCCATCCTCTCTCCGGACGACGCCGCGTCGCTCCCGACCTACGTGTCCGGTGCGGACGGCGACGGGACCATCCGGACGAACCTGCTGGTCTACGCGCCTGCGCACGGTGGCATCGAGGGCGCCACGGGACCGGACGGCGACCTCGGCCTGTTCTCCCAGGTGCACGAGGGGCTCGTCGTCGGCGCGCGGTCGGTGGCCGTCGGCCCGGGCCAGACGGCCACCTTCGGCTACGAGGTCGTGAGCGGCAAGGACCAGCGCGGGAGTGTTTCCGTCAGGAAAACTCCTGGTGCCCGGCCGGTGACGGACACCGTTCCCGCTTCCCAGTGCACGGAAGGTGTGTTCTCCTAGATCTGCACGGCGGGGGCACGTGCCTTGGGGGGTCCGTCGACGACGGCCTCCGTGCAACGGCTCCCGCGTCGCCGACGAAGGCAGGGGGCCTTTGACATGAAGCTCCGACACGCAGCGACCACGCTGCTCCTGGCCGCGGCGCTCGCCGCGGCACCGGCGGTAGCGACCGCCTACGAGGC
>JAQSXO010000528.1 GCA_029256625.1 Cellulosimicrobium sp.
GCGACGGCGACCTCGTCGGCGTGCCGCTGCCCGGTACGGTCGCGCGACTCGACCCGGTCGAGGGCGAGGAGCCCGAGGACGGCCAGGGCGCCCCCGGCGAGCCGGGGCGCGACGCCGTCGGGGAGCTCGTGCTGTCCGGGCCGTCGCTCATGGCGGGCTACCTGCACGACCTCGACGCTCCCGCGCGTGGCCTGGGAGCACGGGCCGCGGAGCACCGTACCGGCGACCTCGCGCGCGTCGACGACGCCGGGCGGCTCGTGCTCGTCGGCCGCACGCGAGACATGATCATCCGCGGCACGACGAACATCTACCCCGGCCTGTACGAGCCGCGCGTCGCGGCGCTCGACGGCGTCGGCGAGGCGCTGCTCGTGGGCGTGCCCCAGGTGGACGGCGACGAGCGGGTCGCGCTGGTCGTCACCTCGGCCGACGGGGCGTCGAAGGACACCGGGACCGTGTCCTCGCCGACTCCCGGCGGCCGCTCGCCGGTGCGCCTCGGCGCGGACGATCCGCTGATCGCGCGCGTGCGCGCCGCGCTGCCGGAGGTGCTCGACCACGACGCGCTGCCCGACGTCGTGCTGCACGCCGACCGCGTGCCGCTCGCCGGTCGCTCGCGCAAGCCCGACCGCGCCGCACTCTCGCGAGCCGCCGCGCCGCTGGTGTCCCCATCGCCGTCGGCGACCGCCGGGCCGACCGCGGTCGGCCGAGGCACCCACTGCACCCGCGCGTGAGGGTCGTCGTCACCGGGGCGTCGGGGTTCGTCGGGGGAGCGGTGGCGCGGGGCCTGGTCGCCGACGGCCACGAGGTCTGGACGTCCTCCCGCCGCGATCCGGGGGTCCCGGGCGCCCGGCACCTCGCGTGGGACCTCACCGCCGGTCCGCTCGCGGACCCGCCCGCGGTGGACGCCGTCGTGCACGCGGGTGCCGCCGTGTCCGACTGGTGCGCGCTCGACGTCGCGCGCGCGACAAACGTCGGCGGGACGCTCGCGGTGCGCGACACGTTCCCGGGTGCGCGGTTCGTGCACGTGTCGTCCGGCAGCGTGTACGACCCGTTCCGCCCGAGCGTGCGTGCCCGCGAGCACGAGGCTCCGGTCGGCCGGTACCTCGACGCCTACGGGACGACGAAGGCGGAGGCCGAGCGCGCGCTGGCCCGCGACCGCGCGCGCCACCCCGACCGGGGTGCCGTCGTCGTGCTGCGCCCGCACGCCGTCTACGGGCCGGGCGACACGACGCTCCTGCCGCGCGTCGAGGCCGCCGTGCGGCGCGGACGTCTTGTCCTGCCCGGCGGGGGGCGCGTGCTCCAGTCGCTGACGCACGTCGACACGCTGCTCGCCGCGGTGCGCGCCGCCGTCGTGCTGCCCGACGACGCCGCCCGTGCGCCCGGCCGCGGAGAAGGGCCGGCCCAGGGGCTGCTCGTCGCGAACGTCGCCGACGCCGAGCCGGTCGTGCTGCACGACGCGCTCGTCGACGCGCTGCGCCGCCGCGGCACCGACGTCCGGGTCGTCGCCGTCCCGGTCCGCCCCGCGTGGGCGCTGGCGGGCGCGGTCGAGACGGTCGCGCGCTGGCTGCGACGGCCCGAGCCGCCGCGCCTCACGAGGTACGTGCTGAGCCACCTCGCGATGGAACGCACCTACGACCTCACGGTCCTGCGCGACGTGCTCGGGATCGAGCCGGCTCCCACGAGCTTCGTCGGGGCCGAGCGGTGGTAGCGGCGAAAGCCCTGGGTGTCGTGACGCCGACCCGCTAGGTTGCCCGGGTGGAGACCGGGACCGACCTCGCGCGGCGCTACTACGACGAGGTCGTCGGTCCGATCGTGCTCGGCCGCTGGCCCGGGCTGCCGCACGCGGCGGGACGCCTCGGGAGCGGGTCCGACGTCCTCGGGCTGGACGACGCGACGTCGCGCGACCACGACTGGGGCCTGCGTCTGACGCTGCTGGTCGACGAGCCGATGGTCGACGAGGCCGACGCGCTGCTCGATGTAGCGCTGCCCGACACGTTCGCCGGGCACCCGACCCGGTTCCCGACCACGTGGAACCCGCACGGTCCGCACCAGGTCGAGGTCGCGTCGCCGTCGGGCTTCACCACGTCCCGCCTGGGACTCGACGCGACGCGCCCGCTCGCCGTCGACGACTGGCTCGCGCTCACCGGCCAGGCGGTGCTCGAGGTGACGGCGGGCCCCGTCTTCGTCGACACCGACGGTCGGGTCACCGCGGCGCGCGACCGCCTCGCGTGGTACCCCGACGACCTGTGGCGGCACGCGGTCGCGGTCGACTGGGCGCGGATCGGTCAGGAGCTGCCCTTCGTCGGCCGGACGGCGGAGCGCGGCGACGACCTCGGGTCGCGCGTCGTCGCGGCCCGGCTCGTGCGCGTCGCGATGCACCTCGGCTTCCTGCTCGAGCGGCGCTGGCCGCCGTACGCGAAGTGGTTCGGGACGACGTTCGCCACGCTCCCGCGCGCCGCCGCCGCCGCGCCCGACCTCGCGGCGGCGCTCGCGGCCGACGACTGGCGGGCGCGCGAGGAGGCGCTGTGCCGGGGGCTGACGTCCCTGCACGACCTCCAGGGCGAGGTGGGCCTCCCGAC
>JAQSXO010000529.1 GCA_029256625.1 Cellulosimicrobium sp.
CGCACCGCGACGAGTCCGACACCCTGTGGCTCGACGGCAAGGCGACCAAGCCGGCCTGACCACCGCGCCGGTGCCCGACGACGTCCCGCGAGCGGGCGGCGTCGGGCACCGGGCGTGCTTCCCGGTCAGGGACCGGGCGGCGGCGTCAGAACGACCAGCGCTGGGCCTCGGTCTGGTTGCAGGTCCAGAGCTGGACCTTCTGGCCGTCGCGGAGCGGCGCCCCTCCCTGGGCGTCGAGGCACTTGCCGGACTGCGGGTTGCGCAGCGCCTGGGTGCCGGCGTCGTAGACCCACTTCTGGGCGCCCGTCCCGTTGCACGTGTAGATCCAGACGACGGTGCCGTCCGCGGTCCCGCTGCGGGCGACGTCGAGGCACTTGCCCAGCGCCCGCACGGTGCCGTCGGACCCGCGCGTCCACTGCTGCGCCGCGTTGCCGCTGCAGGTCGCGAGCTGGACCTGGTTGGTGTCGGTCGGGTCGGCCCACGGCACGTCGAGGCACAGCGCGGCACCGGCGCGGATCGTCCCGGTGCCGGTCGGCAGGCCGCCGCCGGGGTTCGGCTGCTCGGTGCCGCCTCCGCTGTCGCCGAGGGGCGTCGCGGTGCCCGTGAACGGGTCGAGCTTGATGTACGCGGCCTGCGGGTTGCCGTCGTGGACGAGCGACTCGTGCGCGCCGACGTCGTCGAACGCGAACGCGTACGCCTTGCCGTTCGTCATCTGCTGGTGGGCGAGCTTGGCGTACACGTTGGTCCGGGCGTCCTGGTAGAAGCCGGCGTTGCTCGCGTCGGGCTGGTTCGGGTTGGTCAGCGCCGTGGTGCGGACGAGGGCGGCGCACAGCGTGCGGGCGATGGGCCCGACGACGTGGTCGTTCGGCGCCTGGAGGTCCTTGTGGCACCCGTAGACGCTCGACGCGTCGGGCTTCTTGAATGCGGCGACCTCCTGCCCGGAGCCGTTCCTGAACCGGAACCAGTCGCCGTCGACCCGGCCGCGGAACTGCGTCCCGGGTTCGTGGGAGAACGGCGTGATCACCATGTCGCGCGTGCGATAGGAGTTCCAGACCTCGGTGACGTACGAGTCGATCGACGCCGAGGAGATCTTGCCGACGTCGATCCCGTGCGACGGGTTGAGCGCGCGCAGGCGGCTCCCGTCGGGGGCGCGCTGCACGAGCCCGCCCCACCCCGCGCTCTCGAGGGCCGTGTAGAACGCCTCGTACCCGTTCGGCTTGAGCATGCCCGTGCTGAGGACCTTCCCGTCGGCGCGCTTGACGCCCACCTGGTACGGCGCGGACCAGTGGTCCACCTGCGTGCTGTTGATCCACAGCCCGTTGTCGTTGAGCGTGTACTCGGTCCAGTTGAAGAGGACGTTCCGGTTGGGGTCGGAGTCGTTCTGGACCGCGGGCTGCACGAGGCGCCCGTCCAGCACGATCTGGAACGTCATCTTCTGGCCGTACGAGTAGTAGACGCGCCCGGACAGCTTCGGGAGCTGGATCGTCACGGACTGGCCGGGGCCGGGGCCCGCGATCGACGCGTCGGGCGCCGGGACGGGCACGGGCCCGACCCCGCCGGGCCACGGGTGGAACGAGCCGCCCGCGTCGGCCCAGCCGGCGACGCCGTCGCGCTCGCCGAGGACGTACAGGTAGATCGGCCCCTTGCCCGAGTCGTTGGTGATCGTGAGCGGGATGGTCGCCGGGACCGCGCTCGCGGGGGCTGCCGCACCGACGACCGCCCCGCTCACCGCGAGGACGGCCGCGCACAGCGCCGCCCATGCTCGTCTGCTTCTTCTCCGCCTGTCGAGGCTCATGCCGGATCTGCTCCTTGTTCGGTGACAACGTCGTGACCGCACTCGCCGGACCGGCCCGGCGACAGCGCCACCCACGTCGATGTGGGAGCGCTGCCACGACCGTAGCCGACCTCGCGCGAACACGCCAGGGAGCGCTCCCACGGCGCCATCACGGGGATCACCGCACCTGCACCGGGCCGGGACCTACACTCGAACGAGTGCAGTGCCACCACTACGACGCCGGCCGCTGCCGGTCGTGCAGCCTCCTCGATCTCGCCTACCCGGCGCAGCTCACCGGCAAGCAGGAGCACTGCGCCGACCTCCTGGCGCCGCTCGCGCCGGACCTGACCTGGCTGCCCACGATCGACTCCGCGGAGTCGGGCTTCCGCAACAAGGCGAAGATGGTCGTCACGGGCACGACGGACGCCCCGGTGCTCGGCATCCTCGGCGAGAGCGGCGGCGTCGACCTCACCGACTGCCCGCTCTACCCGGCCGTGCTCCAGGCGTCGTTCCCGGCGTTCGCAGACTTCGTCACGCGCGCGCGGCTCGTCCCCTACGACGTGCGCGCACGCCGCGGCGAGCTCAAGTACGTGCTCGTCACGCTCTCTCCCGACGGCGACCTCATGGCGAGGTTCGTCCTCCGGTCCACCGAGTCGCTCCCCCGGATCCGCAAGCACCTGCCGAGCCTGCTCGACGCGCTGCCGTCGCTCCGCGTCGTCTCCGCGAACCTGCACCCCGAGCACAAGGCCGTGGTCGAGGGCGAGACGGAGATCCCCCTCACGGACGCCGAGACCCTGCGC
>JAQSXO010000530.1 GCA_029256625.1 Cellulosimicrobium sp.
GCGCGCCGGCGCAGGTCCGCGACGAGCCAGCGCGCGTCGACGGGCGAGCCGACGTCGAACGCGCTGCGGAGCGCGGCGTGCAGGTCGGCGAGCACGCGCCCGAGGTCGGCGGCGAGGTCGGCGAACGAGGCGTCCTGCCCCGCGTAGGAGCAAGCGAGGTCGAACCCGTCGCGCGCGCCCTCGACGAACTCGCTGAGGATCGCCAGGTGCGCGGAGCGGGGCGCCTCCGCGCCCGGATCGACGGCGGCCGGGTCGTCCGCCGCGTCCCACCCCACCTCGAGCCACGCGAGCGGCCGGGGCACCCCTGCCCAGCCCTGGGCCGCCAGGGCGCGGGGGATGGTCACGTCCGGGTTGGGCCCGATCGCGATGGCGCGCAGCACCTTGAGCATGCTCCCGCCGGCGACCCGCGGCAGCAGCACCGAGCTGTTCGACTGCTCGACGCTCAGCGCGCGTCCACCGGTGAGGTCGGTGTCGGCGTCGGGGCCTCCGCCGCGGGGACTCTCCCCGTCCGGTGCTGTGCCGCGGCTCTCCCACTCCGCCACGGCCAGGAGGGCCGCCCAGCACGCGGGGTGCGCGGCGCCGTCGTGCACGACCCACCCGGCGTCGCCGGCGCCGCCCGGGGCGAGCGTCCCGATCGGCGCAGTGCCACCCGGCGTCGTGCCGCCCGGCGTCGTGCCGCCCTGCGTCGTGCCGGCCGGCGGAGTCGCCGGCTCGAGCACGAGGGGCACCTGCACGACGAGGTCCACGCCGTCGCCGACGAGCCGCAGCAGGTGGAGCTCGACCCGCGTCCCCGGCCACGCGTCGTCTGGGCGGCCGGGACTCGCGGCGGACGCCGGGACGTCGAGGGCGAAGGACAGCCACGGCACGTGGCGCACGGCGACCCCCTTGACGGGGTACCACCGCCGCGCGGGCAGCCAGGCGTCCAGGAGCTCCATGAGCTCCGCCGAGGGCGGGTCCGTCCGCCGTACCGTCACACGTGCCTCCCGGGTCCAGGTCGCCTACATGCCATCACGCGAGCGCCCAGCCCGCCGCACGAGAAGGTGTGGGTGGTGGCGCGCACACTGTCCGGACACGCTCGCGGGCGACGAGGAGGGTACCGATGGACTGTCCGCACCGGGCCGTCACGCTGACGGAGGAGCCGGTGCGACTGAGCCACTGCGTCTCGGTCGTGCACTGGTTCACGTGCGACGCGTGCGGGGAGCGCGCCGCGGTGGTCACCCGGACGGAGATTTTCCTGGACCGCGGGTGAGCAGCACGGTCAGGCGGGGTCGCTCACCACGAGCCAGTAGAAGTCGCGCGACCCCCACGTCATGACGACGCGCTCGTCGTCGTCGACGGCGGGGAAGTGGGCCCCGCCGAACACGTCGGTGAGCGTCGCCCCGGCGTGCCCGGGCACGTGCACCGAGGCCGACCGCGCGGTCGCGGAGAGGTTCGCGACGCACAGGATCGTCTCGGTCGGCGTGCGGCGCAGGAACGCGAGGATCGACTCGTTGTCGCACTCGAGCGCGACAAAGTCGCCCGTGCCGAACGCCTTGTGCCGGCGCCGGACCTTGAGCATGCCGTGCACCCAGTGCAGCAGGGACGTCGACTGCTCGAGCTGCGCCTCGACGTTGACGTAGCCGTAGTGGTGCACGAGCGACTGCACGAGCGGCAGGTACACCTTGCCGGGGTCGGCGGTGGAGAACCCGGCGTTGCGGTCGGGCGTCCACTGCATGGGGGTGCGCACGGCGTCGCGGTCGGGCAGCCAGATGTTGTCGCCCATCCCGATCTCGTCGCCGTAGTACAGGCACGGGCTGCCCGGCAGGGAGAGCAGGAGCGCGTGCGCGAGCTCGACCTCCTTGCGCGAGTTGTCGAGCAGCGGGGCGAGCCGGCGCCGGATGCCGACGTTCGCGCGCATGCGCGGGTCGGGCGCGTACCACCCGTACATGGACGCGCGCTCCTCGGTGGAGACCATCTCGAGCGTGAGCTCGTCGTGGTTGCGCAGGAACGTGCTCCACTGGGCGCCGGGCGGGATGTCGGGCGTGTCGGCGAGGATCTCGAGGACCTGGTTCGCGCGCTGGTCGCGGATCGCGTAGTAGATGCGGGGCATCACGGGGAAGTGGAAGCACATGTGGCACTCCGGTTCCTCCTCGGTGCCGAAGTAGTCCACGACCTCGCGCGGCCACTGGTTCGCCTCGGCGAGCAGGATGCGCCCCGGGAACTCGGCGTCGACCATGCGCCGCACGCGCCGCAGGAACTCGTGCGTCTGCGGCAGGTTCTCGCAGTTGGTGCCCTCGGCCTCGTAGAGGTAGGGCACCGCGTCGAGCCGGAACCCGTCGACGCCCATCTGCAGCCAGAACCGTGCGACGTCGAGCATCGCGTCGGCGACGCGCGGGTTCTCGAAGTTGAGGTCGGGCTGGTGGGAGAAGAACCGGTGCCAGAAGAACTGGCGGCGCACGGGGTCGAACGTCCAGTTGGACGTCTCGGTGTCGACGAAGATGATGCGCGCGTCCTGGTAGCGCGTGTCGTCGTCGCTCCACACGTAGAAGTCGCCGTACGGGCCCTCGGGGTCGGCGCGCGACGCCTGGAACCAACGAGGTCGATGACGACGCGCATCCCGCGCGCGTGCGCCTCGCCCACGAGCTCCGCGAAGTCGGACGTCGAGCCGTACTGCGGCGCGATCGCGGTGTAGTCGGACACGTCGTAGCCGCCGTCGCGCAGGGGCGACGGGTAGAACGGCGGCAGCCACAGCGCGTCGATCCCGAGCCACTGGAGGTAGTCGAGGCGGTCGATGAGGCCGCGCAGGTCGCCCGTCCCGCTGCCG
>JAQSXO010000049.1 GCA_029256625.1 Cellulosimicrobium sp.
TCGAGGTCGAGGCGGCCGCAGGGCGCGAGCCCGACGCCGACGAGCTGTGGGCGGCGGGCGAGGTCCTGTGGGCGGCGGGCCGGTTCACCTCGGCCGCCTTCTGCTGGGCGCTGACCCCCGAGCGGCTCGGCGGGCAGCGGCTGGCACGCCTGGAGGAGGCCGTCGCCACCCTGCACGTCCCGGTCCTCGCGCCGGCCGTGCGCCTGCACCGGTGCCTCGAGCACGGCACGAGCGGCGCGGTCCTCGAGGCGGCGCGCGCGCTGCGCACCGGTGGCCCGCTGGCGAGGGCGGCCGTGGACGTCGCGCAGAAGCGCGCGGCGCAGGAGGGGCGAGCGCCGCTCTCCCCGGAGGAGGTCGCCGCCGTGACGGGGGAGCCCCGCGACCCGGGTCGGGCGGCGGACGGGACCGCCGGGCTCACCGCGCGCGAGAGCGAGATCGTCGGCCTCGCGCGCGAGGGCCTCATGAACCGGGAGATCGCGAGCCGCCTGTTCCTCTCGGTGCGCACGGTCGAGAACCACCTCTACCGCGCGATGCAGAAGCTCGGGGTCGCGGACCGGCGCGGCCTCGTGCGCTGACGCCCGGTCGCCGCCGACCGCTCACGGGCGCTCGACGGCGGGCCGCCGACCGCTCACGGGCGCTCGACGGCGGACGGTGACCTCACGTCGTCGGGCGCGTCGGTGGTGGCCGCCGCCCGGCGGCGGCGCCACGCCCGCCACCACAGGCTGAGCGCCCACAGGAAGAACGCGCCCGCGACGACGTACACCGCGACGGACCGCTCGTCGCCGTTGACGGCCGAGTTGAGGTGTCCGAGCCAGGGGACGGCGTAGAGGACCCGGGCGCGGACCTGGTGGTCCTGCACGGGTGCGTCCGCCTCGGCGTTCGCGTCGCCCTGCACGGTGAAGGTCAGCCCGCCGTCGGCCCGGTGCGTGATGCCCGTGACGCGGTGCGTGATCGCCGTCGGGTCGTCCGGGTTCGGCAGGTAGGTGATGATCTGCCCGATGCGCACGTCCTCGGGCTCGACCGGGACGACCACGGCGAGCGACCCGACGGGGAGGTTCGGCTCCATCGAGCCCGACAGGATGGTGAGCGGGACGCCGCCCGCGAGCCTCGGGACGACGATCAGCAGCCCCGCGAGGAGCAGGACGAGGGCGAGCAGACCGTACGTGACGCCCGCCCACAGGCCGGAGAGCACGGGGTGCCGTCCGGGCCCGGCGGCCTCCGGCTCCGGGGCGCTCTCCGGCGTCAACCCTCCCACCGCGTCGTCGGTGCTGATCTCGACCTCCTGGGACGGTCGCCCGGTACGGGCGACGTGCTCACTCTGCCTGTTCTTCCGGTGGGACGGCGGTCGGACGTGCCGACGGGTCCGTGGCGAGGTCCTCCGCGGTGACGGTGCGGGCCTCTGCGGCGGTCTCGGCGGCGCGCTCGTCGGTCGTGGCAGGGCCGCCCGTGGCCGGGTCCGCCGTGGCCTCGTCCCCCGGCACCGCGTCCGTGGCGGTTCCGGGACCTGCTTCGTCCTGGCTCGTCGGTGCGGCCGGCGCTGCGGGTGCGGCGCCCTGCACGACCCACGGTGGCTGCCAGGCGGCGTTCGCGACCCATACCGGGTTGGCGCCCGTGTTGAAGTCCGTGCGGACGACGTCGGGCCGCACGGTCCAGCTCGACAGGTCCTGGTCGAAGCTCGCGGCGTCCTGGAACATCGACGTCACGTCCGTCGCGCTCGACAGGTCCCATCCGGCGAGCGAGTGGTCGTACCGCGACCCGGCGAACATGAACGACATGTCCTGGACGTGGGAGACGTCCCAGACCGGGTCGTCGCCCCAGGCGCCGAGCGAGTAGTAGTCGAAGGCCGAGTTCTGGAACATGTGCGCGGTCGTCGTGACGGACGAGAGGTCCCAGGTGCGGACGTCCCCGTGGAAGTTCGCCGTCTCGGCGAACATGAACGACAGGTCCGTGACGCTGCTGGTGTCCCACGAGGCCAGGTCCTGGTTGAAAGCGTCCGCGTTCATGAACATGCGGCTCATGGTCGTGACGCTGCCCGTGCGGGACCAGCTCCCGAGGTTGCCGTTGAAGTTGACGGCGCCCTCGAACATCGACGACATGTCCGTGACGCTGCTCGTGTCCCACGCGGTGATGTCGCCGTGGAACGTCCGGGCGCCGTCGAACATGTGCGCCATCGTGGTGACCTTCGAGACGTCCCAGCGCTTCCCGACGGTGTTGAGGTTCTGGTTCAGCGCCGTGGCGCCCTGGAACATCGCGGACATGTCCGTGACGCTCGACGTGTCCCAGCGGGACAGGCTCTGGTTGAACGAGGTGGCGCCCCGGAACATCGCGGACATGTCCGTGACGCTCGACGTGTCCCAGTTCTCCAGGCGACGGTTGAACGCCGTGGCGCCGTCGAACATGTGAGCCATGCTCGTGACGCTCGAGACGTCCCAGAACTGGATGAAGGCCCCCTCCGACCACGAGGCTCCCTCGTACGCCGTGGCGTTCTGGAACATGCCCTCCATGGTCGACACGCGGGACGTGCTCGAGAAGCTGATCGGTCCGCGGAACGAGCGGGTGTTCGCGAACATGAACGACATGTCGGTCACGTTCGAGGTGTCCCAGGTCGGCTGGTACTGCTTGTAGTTCGTGGCGCCGTCGAACATGTGGGCCATCGTCGTGACGCGGGACGAGTCCCAGCCCGTCAGCTCGAACGACTGCGAGCCGAGGGGGTTGCCCGAGCCGGCGTTCCGGAAGGCGTACGCGGTGTCCGTCAGCGTGTCCGGGAGCTCGGTGACGTTCTGCAGGTGGACGGCGTCCTGGAAGGCGTGCCGGGCCGAGGCCGAGCCGTAGGCCTCGGTCCAGCCGGAGACGTGGGTCAGAGCGCCGACCAGGCTCGCGTCCTGCTCGGGCGAACCGAGACCGTCGAACGCCCCGGTGATCCGGACGTTCGGGTTGGTCTGGCGCTCTCCGAAGTCCATCGCGTTCAGTCCGTCGACGGCCTGCGTCGTGCGCTCGGTGCCGCCCTCCCAGAAGCCCCACGCGATCGTGGTGCCGGGGGCCGGGTCGTCGAGGTAGAAGCCCAGGACGCCGTCGTCGTCGAGCGCGAGGGAGTAGATGAGGGTCAGGGTCGAACCGCCCGGAGCCGGGGCGCGTCCGGTGGTGAGCGTGCCGGCGTCGAGCGTCGCCGTGTCGGTCCAGGCGTGGCCGTTCGAGAGCGTCACGACGAGGTCCGTGAGGTCGATCGTCTGCGTGCCCGACGGCAGTCCCGCGTCCGCCGTGACCGTGAGGACGAGGGTCGCGTCCTGGTGCCCGTCGGCGTCGGAGTCCGCGCCGAGGACAGGGGTGGGGTCGGACGAGACGGCGACGGTCACGTGGTCCGCGATCGCGTCCGGGACCTGCGCGCCCGCGACGGTGAACGTGGCCCGGAGGTTGTCCCCGACGGCGGTGACCGGAACGCCCGCGACCGTGTACGTGAGCGCGGTGCCCGCCGTGAGCCGGTCGGTCGCCGGGTCGAACGCGGCCCCGGCCCTCGACCAGGTGCCGCCGGGAAGGACGTCCTCGTCGAGGCCGAGGCTGCCGGTCGTCACCGACGAGGTACCGAGCGGCGTGCCGGCGTTCCACGCCGCGTACGCACCCGTGCCCGGCAGCGCGAGCAGCAGCACGACGGCCGCGACCGCGGCGAGCAGGGTCGCGCGCAGCGGGCTCGTGGAGCGTGCCTGGCCGTTCATGTCGGGTGTCCCGTCTGAGGGTGCGGGCCGTGCGGACCGGTCGGTGACCGGAGGTCCGGCGGGGAGGCCGGGAGGAGCCACGGGCGGGGCAGGAGGGGGCGCAACCGCCCCGCCCGTGGAGATCAGGAGTTGAGGCGCTGCTGCAGGTCGATCGACATGTTCGTCAGGTCGATCGGCTGTGTCATGGTCGCGTCGCCCTCCGCGTTCGCGGCGAACGTCAGCGTGACGGTGGCGGTGAGCTGGTGCTCGGCCCCGTCGTTCGAGCCCGTGAGCTCCAGCGTCTCGCCCGTGGTGCTGCCGTCGGACAGGACGACGGTCGCGGTCACGCCGCTCGGCAGCGCGTTGTCCGCGGTGTCGAGAGCGGCGTCCACGAGCAGGTTCTCACCGGTGGCGGTGACGTCGATCGTCGAGGTGCCGACGACGGTGTCCCCGGGGACCATGCGGAAGTCCTCGATCTTCGCGATCGGGTTGCCGGCGCCCGTCGTGGTGTCCTGCCACGCCATCGCGCCGAACTCGGCGGTCAGCGAGCCGGTCTCGGTGGCGGCGGTACCGATCGCGCCGCTCTGGTTCCACAGCGCGAACGTGCCCGCGCCGCCGAGGAGGACGGCGACGCCGGCTGCGGCGGCGATCGTGCCCTTGACGGCCCCGTGGTTCTTCTTCGTGGTGGTGGTCATGGTGCTCGGTCCCCTCCTGGTGCTCGGACCCGCACCGTGCGCGCCCGTCTTCCAGCAGGATCCGGTCGCGCGGGCGTGCACGGGGGCGCGCAGGGGGACTGAGTAGGTAGCGCCGGCGCGCCCACCAGGGACGTTACGAATGCCCGGGGCAACTTTGAGGGTCCTCGACCGGGACTGAGTCGTCCCGGCCGCGCGCCCGACCCGTGGCGCCGGACCGCGGAGGCGGGGCCCGCCGTCGGGCCGTACGAGCGGGACGGGCGTCAGGTCAGCCGCGCGCCCGGCGCTGGCGCACGGCCTCGTACAGCACGACCGTCGTCGCGCTCGCGGCGTTGAGCGAGCTCGCCGAGCCGAGCATGGGGATGCTCACCATGACGTCGCACGCCTCGCGCCAGCCCGCGCTGAGCCCGGTCGTCTCGTTGCCGGTGAGGACGAGCGTCGGGCCGGTGAGGTCGTGCTCGGCGAGCTCGACGTCCCCGTGCTCGTCGGTCCCGACGAGGGTGAGCGCGGTCCCGGCGGCGCGCTGCGCGGAGACCCAGTCGAGGACGTCGCGGCCTGCGGGGACGCGGACCGTCGGCACGGAGAAGATCGAGCCGGTGCTGGCACGCACGGCACGCGGGTCGTACGGGTCCGCGGCGTGCCCCGCGACGATCAGCCCGCCGCCGCCGAACGCGTCGAGCGAGCGCGCGACCGTCCCGACGTTCCCCGGGCTCGTGGGTCGGTCGAGCACGACGCCGAGGAACGCGGCGTCGTCGTCACCCGTGGCGATGCGACCCAGGTCGTCGGGCGGCGTCGCGACGATCGCGAGCAGCTCGGGCGCGTCGTCCTCCTTGCCGCCGAGCTCGCGCATCAGCTCCGACGACACGGCGAACCGCTGGGTGCGCACCCGGTCGAGCATCGCGTGCGCCCAGCTCGACAGCGACCGGTCCGCGTCGACGAGCCACGTCCGCACGGTCCAGCCCGACTCGACGGCGAGCGTGATCGGGCGCACGCCCTGGACGACCATCTCGCCCGCGCGGTGCCGCTTGGTGCGGTTGGTGAGCAGCGCCTCCCACTGCTGGAACGCGGCGTTGCGGGTCGTGACGCGCTGCACGGGTCAGGCCTCCGGGGTGGTGGTCGTGGCGACAGCGACACGCGGGAGGCCGCCGGTGAGCGCTGCGGGCTCGGTCGCGTCGGCCTCGCGCGCGGCGCGCTCGACCGCCGCCGCGACGAGGGTCGTGACCTCGGGGTTGAACACGCTCGGGATGATGTACGTGGGGTTGAGCTGGTCCTCGTGGATCGCCGACGCGAGCGCGCCTGCGGCGGCGAGCAGCATCCCGTCGGTGATGCGGTGCGACTGCGCGTCGAGCAGGCCGCGGAACACGCCGGGGAACGCGAGGACGTTGTTGATCTGGTTCGCGAAGTCGGAGCGCCCGGTGCCGACGATCGCGGCGTGCCGCGCCGCCTCGACCGGGTCGACCTCGGGGCGCGGGTTCGCCATCGCGAAGACGATCGCGCCGGGCGCCATGCGCGCGACGTCGTCGCCCGTGAGGACGTCCGGGGCGGAGACGCCGATGAACACGTCCGCGTCCACGACGGCCTCGCGCAGCCTCCCGGTGACGCGCCGCGGGTTCGTGCTGGCCGCCGTCCACGCGAGCGCGGGGGACAGTCCCGGACGGTCGGGGTGGACGACGCCCTCGATGTCCGCGACGACGACGTCGTGGGCGCCCGCCGCGAGGAGCAGCTTGAGCACGGCCGTGCCCGCGGCACCGGCCCCGGACAGCACGATGCGCACGTCCGGCAGGTCCTTGCCCACGACCTTGAGGGCGTTCGTCAGCGCCGCGAGCGCGACGATCGCCGTGCCGTGCTGGTCGTCGTGGAACACGGGGATGTCGAGCTCGGCGCGCAGGCGGGCCTCGATCTCGAAGCAGCGCGGCGCCGAGATGTCCTCGAGGTTGATGCCCGCGAACACGGGCGCGATGGCCTTGACGGTCCGCACGATCTCGTCGACGTCGGTCGTGTCGAGCGCGATCGGGAAGGCGTCGATGTCCGCGAACCGCTTGAACAGCGCGGCCTTGCCCTCCATGACGGGTAGCGAGGCGAGGGGGCCGATGTCGCCCAGGCCGAGCACGGCCGAGCCGTCGGTGACCACCGCGATGGTGTTGCGCTTGATCGTGAGCCGGCGCGCGTCGTCGGGCTTGGCCGCGATGGCCTCGCACACGCGCGCGACGCCGGGCGTGTAGATCATCGACAGGTCGTCGCGGTTGCGGATCGGCACCTTCGACTCGATCTGCAGCTTGCCGCCCAGGTGCAGGAGGAACGTGCGGTCCGAGACGCGGTCGACGACGACGCCGGGCAGCGCGCGCAGCGCCTCGACGATCTGCCCGGCGTGCTCCTCGCCGCGCGTCGCGACGGTGACGTCGACCGTGATGCGCTCGTGGCCCGACGCCGTGACGTCGAGCGCGGACACGATGCCGCCGGTGTGCTCGATCGCCGTCGTCAGCTCGCTCACGGCGGTGGGGCGCGCCTCGACCTGGAGGCGGACGGTGATGGAGGAGGAGACACTCGGCGCTGACGTCATGGGCTCCAGTATCGCGCGGCGTGCGCGTGTCGGGCACGACGACGGCGCCCCCTGGGGGAGCGCCGTCCCGCCAGCATCGCGGCGGCTATCAGGCGTGCAACCGTGTCCGCTGCAACGGTGCGAGGTGGCCGTCGTGGCCGGGTCTCGCCCGGTCAGCGAGTCCCTACGTGGACTTCCTGCGCGTGGGTACCGCCGTGATGCTGTTGTCCCTCCATCACAGCCCGGGCGGTCGGCGCGCGCAACCGCTCCACGGGGACTTGCACACCGTGTTCTACGGGCGTTCGAACAGCACCGTGCGGTTGGTCCGGGAGGTCCGGATCGGGCCCTCCGGCGGCGGTCCGGCCCGGCTCGTGACCTCGGGCGCCGCGTCGTTCAGCCGCGGCTGCGACGGCGCAGCGCGCGCCACACGACCCACGCCGCGACGCCGAGCGCGACGACCCCGGCCGCGGCGAGGACCGGCGTCGACCCGGCGAGGTGCGAGCGCAGCGCGACCGGCCTGGAGAACGTGAGGGCGCCCCACCCGTGCTCCGCGGCGAGCCGGCGCAGCCCTCGGTCGGGGTTGACGACGAACGCGTGCCCGACCGCCCCCAGCATCGGGGCGTCCGTCACCGAGTCGGAGTACGCGTAGCTCGCCTCGAGGTCGTACCCCTCGCGCTCGGCGAGCTCGCGGATCGCGACGGCCTTGTTCTCGCCGTACGCGTAGAAGTCGATCGCGCCGGTGTACCGGCCGTCCTGGACCGCCATGCGGGACGAGATCGCGTGGTCCGCCCCGAGCACGGCCGCGATGGGCTCGACGACCTCGCTCCCTGAGGCGGACACGATGACGACGTCGTGCCCGTGCTCGTGGTGCGACTCGATGAGCTCGACCGCCTCCGCGTAGACGACGGGGTCGATGTGCTCGTGCAGGGTCTCCTCGACGATGCGCGACACCGTCGCGACGTCCCAGCCGGTCACGAGGCTCGACAGGTGGGCGCGCATGCGCTCGGTCTGGTCCGCGTCGGCCCCGCCCACCATGAAGAGGAAGTGCGCGTAGGCGCTGCGCAGCACGTCCCCGCGGTTGATGAGCCCGCCCGCGAAGAACGGCCGGGAGAACGCGGCCGCCGACGACGTCGCGATGATCGTCTTGTCCAGGTCGAAGAACGCCGCGACCCGGCCGGTGCGCGGCTGGTGCGTCGGGTCCGGGAGCGGGGTCACGGTCGCGAGCCTAGCCGCGGATCGTGGGCGTCCACAGGAGCGCTCGCCGAGATTCCCGTCCACAGGTCGCACATCCGGTCCGGGGGCCGCGCCGCCGGTGACGGCAGGGTGGGGCTCCGGGTTCGGCGAGGGGGAGCGATGGGTGGAGCGGTCGTGGCGGTGGTGGGCGCACGCGGCGGTGCCGGGGCGAGCGTCGTGGCGGCGTCGCTCGCGCGGGCCGTGGCCCGCCGCCGTGCACCCGCCTGCCTGGTCGACCTCGCGCTCGTGGGCGGCGGCCTCGACGTCCTGCTCGGGATCGAGCAGGACCCGGGCGTGCGCTGGCCGGACCTGGCCGACGCGCGCGGCCGGCTCGACGGCGAGGACCTCCTCGCACGCCTGCCGCGGTGGGGAACGGTCCCGGTCGTCAGCACCGAGCGCGGCGGCGGCCCGGAGCCCACGGCGCTCGCGGACGTCGTGGCGGCGCTCGCCGAGGTGACGTCCGCCCGGGCGGGCGTCCTCGTGCTCGACGTCGACCGTGCCGCGGTCGGGTCGGGCGCGGCCGGCGCGGGGCTGCTCGTGGCGTGCGACGAGGTGCTGGTCGTGACACCGCTCGACGTGACCGGCGTCGCCGGCGCCGCCGCGGTGCGCGACCGGGTCGACGGCCCCGCGGCGCTCGTCGTGCGCGGCCCCGCCCCGGGCCGCCTCGCGGGAGGAGAGGTCGCCGACGCCGTCGGGCTGGACGTCGCCGCGACCGTGGGCTGGGACCGCGCCCTGGCGGGCGCGGTCGAGCGCGGTCAGGGGCCGTGCGTCGGACGCGGGCCGGTCGTCCGTGCGGGTCGGGAGCTGGCGACGCGATACCTGGGGAGCCGGTGAGCGGGCGGGAGCCGCCCCCGGGGCGGACCGAGCGGGGGCGCGGCGCGCTGCTCGACGGCGTCCGCGACCGCCTCGTGCGGGCCGGCGCCGACCCGGCGGGTGGGTCGGGGACGACGCCCGACGACGCGGCCGTCGCCGACGCGCTGCGGGCGTCCGGGCGCGTGCTCGGCACCACCGCCCTGCGGGAGCTCACCCGCACGGCGCACGCGGAGATCTTCGGCGCCGGTCCGCTCCAGCGGTACCTCGACGAGCCCGGCGTCACCGACGTGCTCGTCAACGGGCCGGACGAGGTCTGGGTCGACCGCGGGGCCGGTCTCGAACAGGTCGTGGTCCCGCTCGGCGGCCCGGAGGACGTGCGGGCGCTGGCGGTGCGGCTCGCCGCCGCGGGCGGTCAGCGCCTCGACGACGCGTCGCCCGTGGTCGACGCGCGGCTCCCGGACGGGACGCGCCTGCACGCCGTGGTGGCACCCGTGTGCGAGGCCGGCGCCGTGATCTCGCTGCGCGTGCTGCGGACGCGGACGTTCGGGCTGGCCGACCTCGTCGCGTCCGGCACGGTCCCGGGCGCCTGGGAGCCGGTCCTGCGCGGGCTCGTCGCGCGGCGCGCGAGCGTGCTCGTCTCCGGCGGGACCGGCACCGGCAAGACGACGCTGCTCGCCGCGCTCCTCGCGCTCGTCCCGCCGGACGAGCGCATCGTCTGCGTGGAGGAGGCGCGCGAGCTCGACCCGGACCACCCGCACGTCGTCCCGCTCACGGCGCGGCGGGCGAACGTCGAGGGCGCCGGCGGGGTCGATCTCGCCGACCTCGTGCGTGCCGCGCTGCGGATGCGCCCCGACCGCATCGTGCTCGGCGAGTGCCGCGGGGCCGAGGTCCGCGAGGTGCTCATGGCCCTCAACACCGGCCACGAGGGCGGGCTGGCGACCATCCACGCCAACGACGTCGAGGTGATCCCCGCCCGCCTGGAAGCGCTGGCGGCGCTCGCGGGGATGGATCGCGCCGCGGTGGCGGCGCAGGCCGTCGGAGGTCTCGACGTGGTGCTGCACCTGCGTCGGGTGCGCGCGGGCGGCACGACCCGCCGGGTCCTGGCGCAGGTCGGGGTCGTGCGGGGCGACGCCCAGGCCGGGCTCCGGGTCGACGTCGCGGGCTCGTGGGACGGTGCCACGGCGCCGGCCGGGGCGTCGCCGGGGGTCGGTGCTGGTCCGGTCGCAGGTCCCGCATGGGACGAGCTCGTGGCGCGGTGGACCGCGTGAGGCCGCGGTGACGGTCCTCACGGGGATGCTCGTCGGCGCCGCGGTCTGGTGCGCGGTGGCTCGGGGCGGGCGGTCGGCGCGCAGCGTCGTCGGTCCGTCGTCGCCACGTCCCGGGCCACGACCGTTCCTCCGGCGCCGTGCCCGGGAGCGGGCGGTGCCGGAGCTCGTGCGGGTCGTCGTGACGCAGGTGGGCTCCCTCCTGCGGTCCGGCGCCGCGCCCAGGGCTGCGTGGGAGCGGGCGGTCGGGGTGCGGGTCGACGCGGCGGGCGTCCCCCGGCCCACGGACCTCGCGCCGCACGTGGGCGGCCTCCCCACGGCGCACGCCCTCGTGGCGGCCTGCCGGCTGGCGGTCGAGGTGGGGGCGCCGCTCGCCTCGGTGCTCGACGAGGTCGCGGCCTCGGCCGCGGCGGACGCCGAGGCCCGCGCGGAGCGGGACGCGGCGCTCGCCGGACCTCGCGCGACCGCGCGCGTGCTCCTGTGGCTCCCGGCGGTGGGAGTCCTGCTCGGCTACGTCCTCGGCGCCGACCCGCTCGGCACCGCGACCGACGGCGGGCTCGGGACCGCCGGGGTGCTGCTCGGCGTCCTCCTCCTGCTCGCGGGGCGCGTGTGGTCGTCTCGGCTCGTCGAGCGCGCCCGCGCCGCGGGGGAGGACCGGTGACGACGGTCCTGGTGGCGGCGTGGGTCCTCGTCGCGACGGCGCCGTGGTGGGCGGCGCGGGCGGCCGTCGGGCGCCGGGCGGTCCGGGCAGCGCGACGTCCGCCCGGCGTCGCCGACGGATCGGAGGGGCGCTGGAGGACCGGAGGTGGGCGCGAGCGCCCCGACGACACCGGGAACCTGGAGACCGGCGTGCTCCTCGAGCTCCTCGCGGCGGCGGTCCGCTCCGGCGCGGCCGTCCCGCGCGCCCTGGACGTGGTCGGGTCGTGCGTCGGCGGTCGGGAGGGTGCCGGCCTGCGGGCCGCGGGTGCGGCCCTGCTCCTCGGCGCGTCGTGGGACGCCGCGTGGGCGACCGCGCCACCGCGCCTCGCGGTCGTGCAGCGCGCGCTCCGCCCGGCCTGGTTGCACGGTGCGGCCCCCGCACCCGCGCTGCGGGCCGCGGCGCAGGCGTCGCGACAGGACCGGACCGCCGCGGCCAAGGCTGCCGCGGCGCGCCTCGCCGTGCACCTCGTCCGCCCGCTCGGCGCGTGCTTCCTCCCGGCGTTCGTGCTCGTCGGGCTGGTACCCGTCCTCGTCTCCCTCGGGTCGGGGCTGCTCGGCGGGTAGTTCAGGCGGGGCGACCGGACGGCCCCCATGTCCTCGTCCGCACCGGTGCCCCCGCCCGTGCGAGATCGCCTGCGGGTGCCCCGCCGTGCCGGTGGCTCGCTCGCTACCGTGGGGTGCATGGATGCGACCGTCGTCAGCCCCACCGAGCCGGGGCCTCTCGCGCAGGAGCTCTGGGAGGAGGTCGGTAGCGGCGAGTCGTCCGCGCGGGTCTTCGTGAGCAAGGACGGTGCTCGGTACGCCAAGGTCGCGAGCGGCGACGAGGTCGCCGCGCTGGCCGGTGAGCGTGACCGCGTGCGGTGGGCCGTCGAGCACGGGATCCCCGGGCCGCGGTCGCTGGGATGGGCGGAGGGTCCCGACGGGGCGGTCCTGACGACCGGCGCGATGGCGGGGACGCCCGCCGACCAGGTCGGTCCCGACCAGGTCCGCCGGGCGTGGACGAGCATCGTGGCGGCGGTCAGAGCGCTCCACGACGTCCCCACGG
>JAQSXO010000531.1 GCA_029256625.1 Cellulosimicrobium sp.
GACGTACAAGCAGGTCAACCTCTACTTCCCGACGCTCGACCGGGAGTACCTCGTGCCCGACGCGCGCTGGTTCCCCAGCCGCAACTGGCAGGCGCTCGCGGTCCGGGAGACCCTGCGCGGGCCGTCGGAGTGGCTCGCCGGCTCCGTGGCGACCGTCGCTCCCGAGGGCACCGCGCTGAGCATCGACTCGGTCCCGGCGGTGGAGGGGACGATCTCCGTGCCGCTCACGGATCCCGTCACCGCGGCCTCGTCCGCGGACCGCGCCCTCCTGCTGGCCCAGCTCCAGGCCTCCCTCGGGGGACGCGTCGAGATCACGGTCGACGTCGGCGGGTCCGTGCTCTCGGCCGACGAGGTCCCGACGATCGGCGTGGCCACGACCCCGGACGACCCCGTGGTCCTGGCCGGCGACCAGATCATGAGGCTCCAGGGCCGCACGACCGAGGCCGTCGCGTCCGCCGCGCCGCTCACCGGCCTCCAGCCGACCGCCCTCGCGTTCCGGGGGCGCTCCACCGACGCCGCGTTCGTCGTCCGCGACGGGGGGAGCCGCATCGTCACGGCGCCGACCGCGGAGGCCGGGCCGACGACGCTCCTCACCGGGGCGAACCTCCTCGCCCCGTCGATCGACCGCTACCAGTACCTGTGGAGCGGTCCGCAGGTCCAGGCGGGCACGTTGCAGGTCGTCGACCTCCGGGAGGCGGGTGCGGACGAGGCCGTGACCTCCGTCGCGGCGGCCTGGCTCGAGGGACGCACGATCATGTCGGTGCGGGTCGCGCCGGACGGCGCGCGCGTCGCCGTCGTGAGCGACGCGGGGAGCGGGGCGCAGATCCACGTCGCCGGCATCGTCCGCGACGAGGCCGGGCGCCCGACCCAGCTGTCCGAACCGGTCCGGGTGGGCCAGCCCGTGCTGGCGGCCACCCAGGTCACGTGGGTCGACCGCGCTCTCCTCGGGGTCCTCGGGAGGACGGTGGGGACGGCCGAGCCCGTGGTGCAGCGCGTCCCCGTCGGCGGGCCCACGGTGCCCTCGTCGCCGGTCGAGGACGCGGTGTCGCTCGCGTCGGCGACGGGCGTCTCCACGACGCTCGTCGGGACGAGCGACAGCAGCCTCTACGCCGCAGGCACCTCGACACTCTGGACCAGGGTCGCGACCGAGGTGCGGCTGCCCACCTTCCCGGGCTGACCACGGTGACGACGCCGCGCCGTCCCGGGGGCCTGCCCGTCGCTCGTGCAGCGTGGACCACAGGACCGGCCGCCGGGTCGACGGCGCGCCGGTGCGGCGCCGTCGTCCACAGGACTCGCGCCCGTGCCCGCGCGGGAAGCCCCGCGCGGGCAGGCTGGTCCGGTGCTCCTTCGTGCCCTCGACGACGTCACACGTCTCGTGCTGCCGGTCGCCTGCCCGGGGTGCGACCGCCCCGACGTCCGCTGGTGCACCGACTGCCTCGCGCCGCTCGGCGCCCCGCTGCGGCGCCGGGAGCAGGGTGCTCCACGCCTCGACCGGCTCGACGGGGTCGCGCCCCTGCCGGTCTGGGCGCCGGCGCCCTACGCGGGCCCGGTGCGCGGCGTCGTGGTCGCGTGGAAGGACCGCGGCCGCGCCGACCTCGACCGTCCGCTGGCCGCGGTCGCACGACGCGCGGGCGCAGCGCTGGCCGGGGTCCTCGGTGCGGGTGCCCGACCCGTCGCGAGGCCGCGGACGCGAGCGGTCCCCGGTCCGGCGCCCCGGGCAGTCCTGGTCGTCCCGGCGCCGACCTCCGCCGCGGCGCGCCGGGCCCGCGGCCGAGACCCCGTCGTCGTGCTCGCGCGCGGCGTCGCGGCGGGCCTCAGCGCCGCAGGGACACCGGCACGGGTCGCGCCCCTGCTGGTCCAGCGCGGGCGTGCGCGCGACCAGGTCGGGCTGGGCTCCCGGGCGCGCGGCGCACGTCTCGGTGCTGTCGGGGTCGCGGCCGGGCCGGTGACGCGTCGTCGGGTGCACGAGGCCGTGCGGGACAGGCTCCCGTGCCTCCTCGTCGACGACGTCCTCACCACCGGAGCGACCCTCGCCGCGAGCGAGGCCGCCCTCGCGCGCGCCGGCCTTCCCGTGCTGGGGGCCTTCGTCCTCGCGGCGACGCCCGCCCCCTCGAGGCGTCGCGAGGCCGTCCGGGGGACCGTCCCGGAGGCGTCGTGACGCACCGTGGGACGGACGGGCCGAAGGTCCTCCGGTTCACCTCCCGTTGGTGCTGCCGACACCCCGGAGCGCGGGTTAGTCTGAGGGCCAGTCGCCGCGGACGACGGACGTGCAGGGCACGGACGGCGCCGCGCGAGCGTACCGAGCGCGCGGCCTTGCGCCGCAAGGAGGTGGTAGCCCACCGCACCCTGAACGGGTGCCCCTACCGAATCCGAACGAGGCGCTCGGACGCACCGAGCCGGGCGCCGCACAAGATCCTCGCGGAGGCTCACATGGAGATCGTCGTCGTCGGCAGGCACACGGAAGTGGCAGACCGCTTCCGCCGGCACGTGGAGGACAAGCTCGCCAAGGTCCAGCAGCTCGCGCCCACGGCGCAGCGCGTGGACGTCGAGGTCACCCACGAGAACAACCCTCCGTGCCGAAGCAGCGGCCGACGACCGGTTCGGCGCCCTCGACCTCGCGATGGACAAGCTCGCCGAGCGCCTGCGCCGTGCCCGCGACCGTCGCAAGGACCACCGCAACCACACCGTCGTGCCGCCCGTCGACGTGCGTCCCTACGACCCGGCCACGCACGCCGCACCCCCGCCGCCGGCGCCGACCGCGCCCACCGAGCCCGGGGAGGCCGTCGAGACGACCCTCGGCGACTCGCCCGTCGTCATCCGGCAGAAGCTGCACTCCGCGGAACCCATGACCGTGGACGACGCGCTGTACGAGATGGAGATGGTCGGTCACGACTTCTTCCTCTTCGTCGACGTCGAGACCTCGCGCCCGTCCGTCGCCTACCGGCGCCGCGGGTGGACCTACGGGGTCGTCGCGCTCGACACGTCCTGCGACTGCGCCGAGGTCGCGGTCGAGAAGACCGCCTGACCTCACCGACGCGCCCGGACCCTCCTCGGGTCCGGGCGCGTCGTGCTGTCCGGACCCGGCCGACCAGGCGGTCCTGGCGGGTCGAGCAGGTGGTCGTGGCCCGTCCGGGGGCGGGACGCGCCAGGAGCACCTGTTCGGCACGGGGCGGGCGTGTGGGTGGGGCAGGGCAGGATCGGAGGGTGGTCGCCACGCCGTCGAGGTCCGAGTCGATGTCCCTCTCCCAGGCGCGCCGTGTCGCGCTCGCCGCGCAAGGGCTGCACCGGGAGCGGCCGTACGACGGGTCCGCCGGTCGGGCGCCGACGATGCGACAGGTCCAGGGGGTGATCGACCGGCTCGGGCTGCTGCAGATCGACTCGGTGAACGTGCTCGCGCGGGCGCACCTCATGCCGCTGTACGCGCGTCTCGGCCCGTACGACACGGCGCTGCTGGACCGCGCGGCGGGCCGGGCGCCGCGCCGGCTCGTGGAGACGTGGGCGCACGTCGCGTCGTACGTGCCGCCCAGCACGTGGCCGCTGCTCGAGTGGCGTCGCCGCCGGTACCGGACCGAGGCGTGGGGAACCATCAGCGCGGTCGAGATGAGCCACTCCGAGGCGGTGGAGGACGTGCGTCGTCTCGTCACCGAGCGCGGCCCCGTCACGGCGAGCGAGGTGCACGAGATCCTGGAGGCCGAGGGCAGGGCGCACCCGCGGGACCGGTCCCAGTGGGGCTGGAACTGGACGGTGGCCAAGCGCGCGCTCGAGTTCCTCTTCTTCACGGGCGAGATCACGTCCGCGCGCCGCAACGGCGCGTTCGAGCGGTGCTACGACCTCACGGAACGCGTGCTGCCGCCGGAGGTCCTCGCGGCGCCGCCCGTCACGGACGCGGACGCCGTCCGGGCGCTCCTCGAGATCGGCGCGCGGGCGCACGGGGTCGGGACGCTGCGCTGCTTCAAGGACTACTTCCGGCTCCGCGGTCCCGCGGTGCGCACCGCGTTCGACGAGCTGGTCGAGGCAGGCACGCTGCGGCCGGTGACGGTGCGCGGCTGGGACGAGCCGACGTACCTGCACGCCGACGCCGCGCTGCCTCGGCGCGCCACCGCGACGACGCTGCTCAACCCGTTCGACCCGCTCGTGTTCGAGCGCACGCGGCTCGAGCGGCTGTTCGACGTGCACTACCGGATCGAGATCTACGTGCCCGCGCCCAAGCGGGTGCACGGCTACTACGTCCTGCCGTTCCTCGAGGG
>JAQSXO010000050.1 GCA_029256625.1 Cellulosimicrobium sp.
CAGGTCCGCGTGACCCTCACCGCCGAGGGCCGCGCGCGCCGCCGCGACGCCGAGCGCATCCCGCCGTCGATCGTCGCGGCCACGGGACTCACCCTCGACGAGCTCGCGGAGGTCCACGCTGCGGCGTCCAAGGTCGTCGCCGCCGCGCTGCGCGCGGGCGTCTACTGACGAACGTGCGGCTGCTGCCGGCCGAGCATGCGGTTCTGGGCTGTCAGGGGGCGAGGACGGGAGGCCACCCCGTGGTCGGCGGGGTGGTCAGGCGTCGGTGACGCGGACGCCGTCGGGACCGACGACGAAGCGGACCGCCGCGAGACCCGCCGCCAGGGCGTCCGGCGCGGGCGAGGCCTCCGCGAGCTCGGCGGCCGAGTGGGTGCCCGTCACGGCGAGCGTCGTGCAGCCCGCGGCGTGCGCCGCGGCGATGCCGGCCGGGGCGTCCTCGACGACGAGGCACCGCGCCGGGTCCACGCCGAGGCGCTCCGCGCCGAGCAGGAACGGGTCCGGGTCGGGCTTGCCGCGCGCGACGTCGTCGGCCGTCACCACGACCGACGGCGCGGCGAGGCCCGACGCCGCCATGCGCGCCGCGGCGAGCGGGCGCGTGCAGGACGTGACGATCGCCTGCCGCCCGGGCGGGAGGACGGCCAGGGCGTCCCGCGTCCCGGGCAGGATCGTCACGCCCTCGTTGTCCTCGAGCTCGAGCGTGTGGATGCGCTCGTAGGCCGACTCGACCCGGTCCGCCGGCAGGAGCTCGGCGATGAGCGTGCGCGCCGGGGTGCCGTGCTGGATCTGGAACTCCTCGGGGTCGGGCAGGCCGTGCTCCGCGGCCCAGCGCCGCCAGTTGCGGTCGACCGCCGGGACGGAGTCGATGAGCGTGCCGTCCATGTCGAACAGCACGGCGTCGAACGTGCGTCCGGCGAACGCGACGCCGGGGGAGGGCAGGGGACGGGGCGCGGTAGCGGGGTCGGGCATGCCCCGAGGCTAGCCCGCGGCCGCACCCGTGTCCGACGGCGCGGATAGGGTGGACGCCGTGAGCGCACCCGGGTACTTCATCTCGTTCGAGGGCGGCGACGGCGTCGGCAAGTCCACCCAGTCGCGCCTGCTCGGGCAGTGGCTCGGCGAGCTCACGGGGCGCGAGGTCGTGCTGACGCGCGAGCCCGGCGGCACCGAGCTCGGCAAGGAGCTGCGCGCCGCGGTGCTCCACGGGCAGGACATGGACCCGCGCACCGAGGCGCTCATCTACGCGGCGGACCGCGCGCACCACGTCGCGAGCCTGGTGCGCCCCGCGCTCGAGCGCGGCGCCATCGTCGTCACGGACCGCTACCTCGACTCGTCGGTCGCGTACCAGGCGGGCGGACGCGAGCTCGGCGCGGACGAGGTCGAGCTCATCTCGCGCTGGGCGGTGCAGGACCTCATGCCGGACGTCACGATCCTGCTCGACCTCGACCCGGCAGCGGCCTCCGCGCGGATCCGGCGCCAGCACGACCGCCTGGAGCGCGCCGGGGCGGAGTTCCACCGCCGCACGCGGGAGGCGTTCCTGGCGCGCGCGGCGGCGGACCCGGACCGCTGGGTCGTGCTCGACGCCACGGCCTCGATCGACGACCTCCAGGCGCAGATCCGGGTCGACGTCGCCGCGCGGCTCGAGCTCACGCCGGTCGTGGAGGAGGCGGAGGACACGGTCGCCGCCGAGCCCGACGACGGCTTCGACGACACCGACAGCGCGATCGGGTACACCCCCGGCCTCGGCTTCGGGCCGGGGGGCGCCGCCGGGCCGACGACGGGGAGCGGGGCCGCGTGACCGTCTGGGACGACGTCGTCGGCCAGGAGCAGGCCGTCGAGGTGCTCCGCACCGCCGCGACGGACCCGGCCGCGATGACGCACGCCTGGCTGCTCACCGGGCCGCCGGGCTCCGGGCGGTCCAACGCCGCGCGCGCGTTCGCCGCCGCGCTGCAGTGCGAGCAGGGCGGGTGCGGGCACTGCCAGGCGTGCCGCACCACGCTCGCCGGGACGCATCCTGACGTGACGCTCGTCGCGACCGAGCTCGTGACGATCAAGATCGACGAGGTGCGCGACCTCGTGACGGTCGCGAGCCGCAGCCCGTCGCAGGGCCGGCGTCGCGTCATCGTCGTCGAGGACGCCGACCGCATGGCCGAGCGCACCACCAACGTGCTGCTCAAGGCGATCGAGGAGCCCGCCCCCCACACGGTGTGGATCCTCTGCGCGCCGAGCCCGCAGGACGTGCTCGTCACCATCCGCTCGCGGTGCCGCGGCGTCGTGCTCCGCGTGCCCCCCGTCGAGGCCGTGGCCGGGCTGCTCGTCCAGCGCGACGGCGTCGACGAGCACGTCGCGCTCGTCGCCGCCCGCGCGGCGCAGAGCCACATCGGGCTCGCGCGGCGGCTCGCCCGCGACGCCGGGGCGCGCGAGCGCCGGACGTCGGTGCTCTCGCTCGCGCGCCGGGTCCGCGGGGTCGGCGACGCCGTCCTCGCCGCGGGCGAGCTCGTGGACCTGGCCCAGGCCGAGGCGAAGGCGGCGACCGAGGAGCGCGACGCGGCCGAGAAGGCCGAGCTGCTGCGCGCGCTCGGCGTCGCCGACGGCGAGACCCTGCCGCCCCGCCTGCGCTCCCAGCTGCGTGACCTCGAGGCCGACCAGAAGCGGCGTGCGACCCGGCACCAGCGCGACGTGCTCGACCGCGCGATGGTCGACCTGCTGTCCCTCTACCGCGACGTGCTCGTCGTGCAGCTCGGGGCGGAGGTCGAGCTCGTCAACGTCGAGCTCGCGGACGCGGTGCGCACGCTCGCCGAGGACTCCACGCCCGAGCAGACCGTCCGCCGCATGGACGCGATCGGCGTCGCGCGCGAGCGGCTCGAGGGCAACGTCGCGCCGCTGCTCGCCGTCGAGGCGATGGTCATCGCGCTGCGCCCCCAGGGCTGACGCCGGCTAGCTCGAGGGCGCCGCCGCGCGGAGCTTCTCCAGCAGCGGCCCCGCGGCGTCCGCGAGGAACTCGCGCTGCCCGACCTCGCCCACCTGGACGAGCGCGAGGTCGGTGAACCCCGCCTCCCACCAGGCGGACGCCGCCTCGACGATCGCGTCGAGGTCCGGTCCGCACGGGATCGACTGCGCGACGTCCTCGGGCCGCACGAACTGGCTCGCGGCCTCGAACGCCTCGGTCGTGGGCAGGTCGGCGTTCACGCGCCAGCCACCCCCGAACCACCGGAACTGCTCGTGCGCGCGCGCCACCGCGACGTCCTCGTCGGGGTCCCAGCAGATCGGCATCTGCCCGACGACGCGCGACGGAGCGAGGTCCGCGCGGTCCCGGACCCCTGACCACCGCTCGACGACGTCGGCGTCGGGCTCGGTGGTCACGAGGTGGTCGGCCAGCGGCGCGAACCGCTCGATCGACTGCGGGCCGGAGACGGCGACGCCGATCTCCACGGTCTCGTCGGGGAGGTCCCAGAGCCGGGCCGAGTCGACGCGGTAGTGCACGCCCTCGAACGTGAGGCGCTCGCCGTCGAGCAGCGACCGGATGATCTCCACGGCCTCCTCGAGCATGTCGTGCCGCTCGCCGACCGCGGGCCAGCGCTCGCCCGCGACGTGCTCGTTGAGGTTCTCCCCGGCGCCGAGGCCGAGGGTGAAGCGGTCGTCGGAGAGGAGGGCGACCGTCGCGGCCTTCTGCGCGACCACCGCCGGGTGGTAGCGCAGCAGGGGGCAGGTCACGTACGTCATGAGCCCGACGCGCTCCGTCGCCTGGGCGACGGCGCCGAGCACGGACCAGGCGTAGGGGGAGTGGCCCTGGGCGTCGAGCCACGGGAAGTAGTGGTCGCTCATCACCTCGAACTCGAAGCCGACGCGCTCCGCGTCGACCGCGTGCTCGACGAGCGCGCGAGGGCCGGACTGCTCGGTCATGAGGGTGTAGCCGAAGCGGGTCATCCCTCGATCGTGGGACGGGCCGGCCGCACCCGCACGCGGGTGCGACCGGCCCGTCGGGTCACGCGACGTCGGTCAGGCGAGCGCCTTCGCCTTGAGCTGCGCGAACTCCTCGGGCGTGATCGCCCCGGAGTCCAGGAGCGACTTCGCGTGCGTGATCTGCTCGGCCGGCGACGTGGTCGCGACCTGGCGGATGTACGCGTCGGTGTCTTGCTTCGCCTGGACGACGGCGGCCGCCTGCCGTTCCGCCATCCCGCGCCCGCGGGCGATGAGGTAGACGAGCGACGTCAGGATCGGCAGGAAGATGAGGAAGATGATCCACACGGCCTTCCACCAGCCCGAGAGCTCATGGTCACGGAACAGGTCCGCGATGATCTGGAAGAGCACGATGAGGTAGGCGATGAAGAAGAAGCTCCAGACGAGGAGCCAGAAGAAGTCCCAGAAGTCCACGGTCGCGCCCTTTCTCGACGGTTCCCCGTACCCGGTGCGCGGCGGGCCGCCGCGCACCAACACGGCGAACCTAGCGACGATGGGGGGTTCGCGCCCGGCGAAAGCCGGGTGAACCGCGCGAAGAGGCCGTACCTCGCCTCTCGGTGCGGATCACCCCGCGTCCGGAGCCGCACCTCGACGCCACGCCCGGACGACGTCGCCGACGATGACGGCGAGCAGGATGCCGTCGGTGACCCAGTTGAGCGCGAGGGGCGTGAGCCACGCGTGCGTCGCGTAGAGCGCACCGACGGCGACGGCGCCGAGCAGGTGCGGGAGCGACCACGGGCCACCCGTCGCGCGCCGGAACAGCGCGTTCCCGACGAGGTACGTCGCCGCGGCGCCGCAGACGAGCCCGGCGGTCCACGGGTCGGCGTGGCCCGCGCCGTCGTGGCCCAGCGGGTGGAGCAGGACCAGCTCGTCCGCGACCGCCGTGAGCACGATCCCGGCGACGATGACGAACGGCACGTAGGTGTACGCCGTCTGGGCCACCATGCCGCGCTCGTCGCGCGAGGTGAAGTACTCGGTGGCGCGCCGCTCCGAGCGGTCGAAGAACAGCAGCCACATGAGCACGGTGCTCGCGAACGCGGAGCAGAACGCGGAGACGGTCGTCGCGTCGAGGGGCAGCTCCGCGAACGCGGCGCCCGTGACGATGATGGACTCGCCCAGGCAGATGATGACGAACAGGCTGACCCGCTCGGCCATGTGCTCGCCCCGCACGACCCACGTGCTCGCGCGCGACGCGCCGAGGCCGGGGAGCCAGAACATCGCGCGCGGCCCGGCCAGGTCGATCACGCACGCGACCACCCACAGCACGAGCCGGTGCTCCTCCACGAGAGCCCCGGCGACCCACAGGCTGCCCGAGACCACGAACCACGTGGTGATACGGACGAAGTTCACGGCGTTCTCGGGCCAGACGCGGCCCATGGCGACCAGGACGAAGGCGCTGCGCCCCACCTGCATCGTCACGAGCATCACCGCGAACAGCAGGGCCTTGTCGCCGAACGCCTCGGGGATGGCGCTCGCGAGGACGAGGCCGAGGAGCATCAGCACCACGAGCAGCGCCCGCACGGGGACGCGCTCGGGGTCGAGCCAGTTGGTCGTCCACATCGTGAAGACCCACACCCACCACACGGCGACGCCCAGGACGAGGGTGTGGGCGAGCGTCTCGGCGCCCGGGTGCGCGATGAGGCCGTGCGAGAGCTGGGTGACCGCGAAGACGAACACGAGGTCGAAGAAGAGCTCGACGTAGCCGACACGGCTCGAGTCGCCGTCCTCGCCGTGCCGCAGGAGGTCGGTGCGCAGCCCCCAGCGCAGCGGGGCCCGCCCGGTGCCGGGCGTCGTGAGCGGTGCGTCCATGCTGGGATGCTCCCACCCCGGGTCACCGTCGGGTCACGATCGTCCGGCGCGTCGCGGTTCGCCGCGCACGACCGCCCCTCAGGGACCACGATGGTCGCGCCACCCGTCGTCGACCGAGGAGTCCCTCATGGTTCCCGTCCGCCGCCCCGTCGCCCGGTCGGCTCGTGCCGCGTCCGCGCTCTCGCTCGTCCTCGCGGTCGGTCTCCTGGGGGCGTGCGCCTCCGAGACCGACGGCGGCGGGGACGACGCGTCCGCCTCCGAGGAGTCCACCGACACCGGCGAGGACGCGTCCGAGGAGCCGTCGGACGACGCCACCGAGGAGGAGGGGCTGCCCGACGCCGGGACGATGGACGTCGTCGCCGGAGCGCACGGGACGGGCCTGCCGCCCGGCGTCGACGCGCCGACGGAGGGCGGGACCGGCGCCGCGTGGAGCGCGGAGCAGGGGCTGCTGTTCGTGGTGACGTACGGGTCGAGCACGTGCCCCGTGCTCGCCGAGGACGAGGCCGCGGTCCAGGGCAGCGACGTCGTCGTGACGTTCGTCGAGATCGCCCCGGACACGCCGTGCACCATGGACTACGTGCCCGCGACCTCCGTGGTCGGGGTGCCCGACGACGTGGACGCGAGCGGCGAGGTGAGCGTCGTGCTGGGCGACCGCGGGACCGTCGTCGTGCCGCCCGCCGCGGACGGCACGACCGGCGAGTCCGCCTGGGTCGAGGAGTAGCCGCCCGCAGCGGTGAAGAGCGCGTGAAAGGACGGTCCCGCAGCGGCGGGACCGTCCTGCGGCGACCGGGTGAGCGGCTACCGTGTGCGGGTGACGACGCCCCTCTCCCGCCCCGCTCGCCGCACCCTGGCCGGCGCCGCGACGCTCGTGCTGGCCCTCGTCCTGGGCGCGTGCTCGGTGCCTCCGAAGCAGCAGACCCCCGTCGACGACGTCGCGACCTCCGCGTCCGGCACGGGCGAGGCCGGGCCGGAGGGCTTCGAGGAGTTCTACGGCCAGAGCCTCGCGTGGGAGGACTGCGGTGCGGGCTGGGAGTGCACGACGGCGCGCGCGCCGCTCTCGTGGCAGGACCCGGCGGCGGGCGAGACCGAGCTTGTGGTCAAGCGGCAGCCCGCGACCGGCGAGCGCATCGGCTCGCTGCTCACCAACCCCGGCGGGCCCGGGGCCTCCGGGATCGACTTCGTCACGTCCCTCGCCCCGACGGTCGGCGAGCGCGTCACCGCGGCCTACGACCTCGTCGGGTTCGACCCGCGCGGCGTCGGGCAGTCCTCGCCCGTGGTGTGCCTCGACGACGCCGCGAAGGACGAGTCACTGTCCCGCGACTTCGACACCGACGAGGCGGGCCTCGAGGCGCTCGCGGAGGACCGCCGCGCCTGGGCCGCGGCCTGCGCCGAGAACACGGGCGACCTGCTCGGCCAGGTCGACACGCAGAGCGCCGCCCGGGACATGGACATGCTGCGCGCCGTCCTCGGCGACGAGAAGCTCGCCTACCTCGGCTACTCCTACGGCACGCAGCTCGGCGCCACCTACGCGGGGCTGTTCCCGGACAAGGTCGGGCGCCTCGTGCTCGACGGCGCGATCGACACGTCGCTCGACCCGGACACGATCTCCGAGCAGCAGGCGGTCGGCTTCGAGAACGCGCTGCGCGCCTACGTCGAGGACTGCCAGGCCGGGGGCGAGTGCCCGCTGCGCGGTGACGCCGACGAGGGGATGCGGCAGATCCGCTCGCTCCTCGACGCGGCGAAGGCGAACCCCCTGCCGACGGACACCGAGCGCCGGGTGACGCAGACGCTCGGCTTCTACGGCGTCGCCGTCACCCTCTACAACGACCAGAGCTGGCCGGTGCTCACGCAGGCGCTCACGGAGGCGTTCGAGGAGGGCACGGGCAACCTCCTGCTCTACCTCGCCGACTTCTACAACGACCGCAACCCCGACGGGACGTACTCGTCGAACTCGTCGGAGGCGTTCCGCGCGGTCAACTGTCTCGACGGCCGCCAGGACGACGACCCCGACGCGATGCAGGCCCAGCTCGAGCGGCTCGAGGAGGCCGCGCCGACCATGGGCTTCTTCTTCGCCTTCGGCGGCCTCACGTGCGACGGCTGGGCGTACCCGGTGGTGGAGCAGGAGTTCGACCTGCACGCCGAGGGCGCCGCGCCCGTCGTCGTCATCGGGACGACGAACGACCCCGCGACCCCGTACGTGTGGGCCGAGGGCCTCGCGGACACGCTCGACTCGGCCGTCCTCGTCACCTGGGAGGGCGAGGGGCACACCGCGTACGGACGCGCGAACGCCTGCCTGAGCGACGCCGTCGACGCCTACCTGGTGGACGGGACGGTGCCCGAGGACGGGCTGCGCTGCTGACTCCGGGCGTGCCCGACGGCGGTCCGTCCGGCCGCTTTGGAATCTGGCCCGGTCGTTGGGTACAGTAGGCGCTCGTTGCCAGCGGTTCGCGGAGCGGACCGGGACGTAGCATGCCGCCTTAGCTCAGTCGGTAGAGCGATTCACTCGTAATGAATAGGTCAAGGGTTCGATTCCCTTAGGCGGCTCCGACGAGGCCCGGAATCTCAACGATTCCGGGCCTCAGTCATGTCCGGGCCAGAGAGTACGAGGCGACGATCAGCGTGTTGGCTGAGCGCTCAGCCGACGCGGCGCAGGAGCAGGATCGCGCCGCCGGCGGCGGCGGCGACCAGCCCGCCGACCCCGACGACGGCGAGCGTCGGGAACGCCTCGTCCGCGGGCGCGGGAGGCGCCATGCGCTCCGCGGCGGACGTGAGGGGCGTGCGCGACGGCTCCGGCCGGGACGTCGTGGGCGTCTCGGTGGGAGCGGGTTCGACCGGGGCCTCGGTCGTCGGTTCCTGCGTCGGCTCCTCGGTGACCTCGGGCTCGGTCGCCTCCGCGGCCTCCACGGGCGCCTCGACGACCGGTGCCGGCGCCTCGACCACCGGCGCCTCGACGGGAGCCTCCGTCGCGGGAGCGGGCGGCGTCGTCGGAGCCGGCGCGGCGGCCGTCGTGCAGACGGCGGCGTCGCCGTTCCACCCGGCGAACTGCCGGTCGATGCCCGTCACGAGGACCCAGCTGACGCAGTACCCGTCGCCGTACGGCCCGCGCTGCGGGACGTCGAGCTCCAGCACACCGTCGGCCGCGTCCTCCCGGGAGTACCGGTCGCCGAGGTTGCGCGCGTGCGACCCGTCGGGCGCCGTGACGATGTAGCCGAGCCACCCCGAGGCGTCGCGCAGCCGGCTCGCGTCGAAGGACACGGTGTCGACGGTGACGGTGAGCCCTCCGCCGCCGTCGCGGTCGTCGGCCGCCGCCGGCGACGCGGCGAGCGCGGCCGTGACGACCCCCAGCGTCGTGAGCGCGAGCAGTCGGCCAGCGGCGCGCATCATCACCTCCGGGTCGGCTCGGGCGTGGTCCGCGGCACATCGTACGCAGTCCCGGCTCGCCGTCGGAACGCCCGGTCACGAGCCTGGACAAATCGCTCGACGGCGACGCTCGTGCCCTCCTAGCGTGGCCGTCATGTTCCTGATGACGATGGTGCGTCGTGGCCGGGCCGGCCTCGCGACGCGAGTGGGGATGGCACCCGCTCACCGTTGAGCACGCGGCGCGCGTGGTCGACGACGCCGGCGTGCGTCCCGGTCAGCTCGTCCTCGATCTCGGGGCGGGGGACGGGGCGCTCACGCGACACCTCGTGGCCGCGGGCGCGCGCGTCCTCGCCGTCGAGCTGCACCCGGGGCGCGCCCGCGCCCTGCGCGAGCGCTTCGCCGGTGCGGACGTGACGGTCCTCGAGGTCGACCTCGCCGACCTGCGCCTGCCCCGACGACCGTTCCGCGTCGTCGCGAACCCGCCCTTCGGGCTGACGTCGACCCTGCTCTCCCGCGTGCTCGCGCGAGGCTCCGCGCTCGTGGCGGCGGACGTCGTCGTGCAGCGGCAGGCCGCGCGGCGCATCGCCGCGGGCGAGGGCACGGCGGGCCGCGCCGCGCGGGGCTGGGCCGTCGAGGTCGGCCGGCCCGTGCCGCGCTCGGCGTTCCGGCCGCCGCCGCGCGTCGACGCGGCCGTGCTCCGGGTCCGGCGCGGGCGGCGCTGAGGCGCCCTACGGGCTGGGTCGGGTGCCGAGCGTCGCGAGCCACGCGACGAGCGCCTCGCACACCGCGCCGTCCTGGCCCTTGAGGTCGTGCGCGCCCGGCAGCTCGACGCGCGTGACCGGGCCGGGGATCGCGGCGGTGTGCTCGGTGAGCTCGTCGGGCGTCGCGAACGGGTCGGTGCGCCCCGACACGAGGAGCACGGGCACGTGGAGGTCGGGGAAGTGCTCGGTGCGCAGGCGTTCCGGCTTGCCCGGCGGGTGCAGGGGGTAGCTGACGAGCGCGAGCCCGGCCGCGGGCAGGCCCTCGGCGACGGCCATCGAGCACATGCGCCCGCCGTACGAGCGGCCACCGAGCACGAGGCGGTCCGTCGTCGTGCCGAGCTCGGCGGCGAAGGCCTCGGCCTCCGCGCGGACATGAGCGATCGCGACCGGCGGCCGGTCGGGCATCCGCTTGCCCGCCGTCCGGTACGGGAAGTCGACGCGGCGCACGGGCACGGGCGGGTCGAGCGCGGCGAGCGCGTCGTCGATCGCGACGAGCGCGCGGTGGTCGCGGCTCGCGCCGGCGCCCGGCGTGAGCAGGACGCCGGCAACGGGCCGGTCGGGGGTCGGCGTGGTCACCCGCCCAGTCTCGCAGCGAGCACGACGTTCCTCCTGGTCGAGCACGACGTGAGCGTCGCGAAGACGCAAGGGACGACACTCACGTCGTGCTCGGCGGTCAGAGCTCGGCGAGGAGCCCCCGCATCGTGTCGATCTCCTCCTGCTGCGTCGCGACGATCTCCTCCGCGAGGGCGCGCACCTCGGGGTCCTCGCCCTCGGCGAGCACGTCCTGCGCCATCGCGACGGCGCCCTCGTGATGCTCGACCATGCCCTCGAGGAACAGTCGCTGGGCCTCCTCGGCGGGCGCGGCCTCGAGCGCGGCGAGCGCCTCGTCGTCGAGCATGCCGTCCATGTGGCCGCCGTGGTCGCCGCCGGACGGGTCGGCACCCCAGCGGTCGAGCATCGCGGTCATCTGCTCGACCTCGGGGGCCTGGGCCGCCTCGATCTGCTCCGCGAGCGCGACGACGCGCTCGTCGACGCCGTCCTTCGCGAGCACGATCGCGGACATCTCCACGGCCTGCTCGTGGTGCGGGATCATCATCTGCGCGAACATCACGTCGGCGTCGGACGCCGTCGTGGCGTCCCCGGAGGTCTCGCTCGACGAGCCTGCCGTGGGGTGCTCGTCGTGGTCGCCCGTGCCGCCGTCGGAGCAGCCGGCGAGGGCGAGGGTCGTGCCGAGCGCGAGCGCGGCGAGGGTCGTGCGGGCGGTGCGTGTCATGGTCGATCTCCGTTCGTGGGGTGCAGGGGGCGCACGACGGCGCCCGGGGACGGGGCCGGCGTCGGCCTACGTCCTGCTGATCCCCAGCGCGTGGAGGTCGGGCGGCCGGCCCGGGACCGGCACCCGGAGTCCTGTGGAGGCGCGCGCCGCGTCCCCCGGCGGGTGCCACGGTGCCCGACGGCGTAGCGCGTCCCGCGCGACGAGCGTCACCAGCGCGACGAGCACCATGAGGCACAGCGGCCCGGCGCTGCCGTGCGCGTCCGCTCCGGCCGACAGGACCGGACCCGGCTCGGCATCGGCCGCGGCGCCGTCCCGGCCGAGCCCGGTGGTGGCGTCCGAGGGCTCGCCGTGCCCGGCGAGGGCGTCGACCGAGGACGCCGTCCGGCCCTCGAGGAGGGTGACCGGACCGCCGTGCCTTGCGCCGCCGTCGGGCAGCGCGACGCCGTGGTGCGTGCTGCTGCCCGCCAGGACGTGCATCCACAGCACGGCCGCGGCCAGCAGGCCCACGAGCGCGACCGCCGACCACGACCCTGCTCGCCCCCGGGCACGAGGATGCTGCCGTTCTCGTGCGGAGGACGACAGCACCCTCGTGGTCGACGTGGAGGTCACCGGGAGGCGAGCCGCGCCGGGTCGAGGTCGATGCGGCGCAGGAGCTGCGCGTTGAGCGCCACGATGACCGTCGAGGCGGACATGAGGATCGCGCCCACCGCCATCGGCATGACGAACCCGACGGGAGCGAGCACGCCCGCCGCGAGCGGCACCGCCGCGATGTTGTAGCCCGC
>JAQSXO010000532.1 GCA_029256625.1 Cellulosimicrobium sp.
CCGCGCACGAGGAGCGCCATGAGCGCGATGGACAGCAGGCCGAGCGGGCCGCCCAGGTACATCCACCACTCGCTCGGGAGCTGGAAGTCGACGCCGCCCGCGGCCGCGCGCACGAGGTAGGCGATCAGCAGGGCGGTGAAGCCCACGAGGAAGTTCCAGCCGATCGAGACGAGCATCGACCCGGTGACGTCGGCGACGGCCGCGTTGCCGGCAGGCTGCCAGCCCGCGAGCAGACCGCCCACGAACGGCATGATCGCGAGGACGATCGTGTGCGGCACGGAGAAGCTCGGCGAGATGACGACGACGGTCGCCGCGATGGCGAGCGCCGCGCCGAGGAGGCGCGTCGTGGTGAGCGGCTGCTTGACCGACGCCGTGACGCCGAGGCGGTCGCAGATGACGCCCGAGATCACGAGGCCGGAGATGAGCGAGATCTGGAACGTGGCGACGCCGAGCACGCCGACGGTCACGCCCTCCGAGAGGACGATGACGGCGCCGCACAGGCCCGCGAGGTAGTTCCACCACGGGATGGTGCGCGAGCGGATCAGGCCGGGGATCGCGAGCGCCTCGCGCCGGGTCGCGGGGCGCGCGAACACGACGACGAACATGAGGACCAGGCCGGTCCCGAACGAGATGAGCGCGGCGGCGTGGCCGTCGCCGATCGTCTTGCCGAGCTGGCCGTTGACGGCCGCCTGCATGGGGCCGAGGGCCCCCGCGAGGACGGTCGCGACGACGAGCAGGGCGGTCGCGGTGTCCTTGACCCTGCTGCGGCGGGCTGACGAGTTCAGAGCACCTCCCTGAGTGCCGGACGGGGAACCGGTGGTCGCCGGCGTGGTGTGCTTCATTGCGTGACCGTGCCTTCCTCCGACGGTACGTCGGACTTAGCTGTGGAGCGGAATCCTGGTGCCCTCGGGGGCCAGGTCGGTGGCGCGCGGCAGGGAGTCGACGGCGCCGTGGCGGGTGGTGGTGGAGGCGGCGACGCGCGCCGCCCAGCGGGCGGACTCGACGAGGTCGCCCCCGTGGAGGAGGCCGTCCGCGAGCGCCGCGCAGAACGAGTCACCGGCGGCGGTCGTGTCGACGGCGTCGACACGCTCCGCCGGGACGGTGACGGGTGTGCCTCCTGCGGGGACGACGAGCGCGCCGTCGGCCCCGAGGGTGACGACGACGTCGCCGGGGTGGTCGAGCGCGTGCACCATGGCGAGCACCTCGTCCTCGCTCGCCGGCTCGGCGGCCGCCCCGACGAGGGTGGCGAGCTCGAACCGGTTGGGCACGAGCACCCGGAACGCGGCGCGCACGTCGGCGGGCAGCGGGACGGCGGGCGCCGGGTTGAGCACCGTGGTTCCCGTCGCGGTGGCGGCGACGGCGCGCAGGGCGCCGAGCGGCGTCTCGCACTGGCACAGGACCGCCGCCGCGTCGCGGACGAGGTCGGCGCGCTCGGCGACGAACGCCTCGTCGACGACGGCGTTCGCGCCGGGCTCGATGACGATCGTCGACTCGGGCTGCTCCCACAGCACGACGGCGACGCCCGTGGGACGGTCCGCCGTCGCGAGGCCGTCGAGGACGAGGCCCTCGACGGCGAGGCGGCGGCGGATCGCGCGGCCGTCGTCGTCGTCGCCGACGGCGCCGACCATGGCGACGCGACGGCCGAGCCGGGCGGCGGCGACGGCCTGGTTGGCGCCCTTTCCGCCGGGGGAGCGGACGAGGCCCGTCGCGGAGACGGTCTCGCCCGAGCGGGGCAGGCGGTCGACGGTCAGCCTGAGGTCCATGTTCAGGCTGCCGACGACCACCACCTCGGGCGTCATCAGCCCGCGAGCCAGGTGACGGCCTGGCCGAACAGCGGGCCGTAGCCGGCCCAGTCCATGAACTCGCGCGGCGCCCAGTGGGGGGAGATGTCGGAGGCGAACGCGAGCGTGCGCCCCTCGCCCTCGGTGCGCACGGCGACGAGCGGGCGGCCCTCGATGGTGGCGAGGACGGTCGCGTCGGCCTTGGCGGTGAGGCGCTGGTAGCCGAGGAGGATCGGCCACTCGCGGTCGAGGCCGGCGGTCACGGGGTGCTCGACGTCGGTCCGGGTGCCGCCGATGCCCTCGGGGGTCTCCTCGCGGTCGTCGTACGGGAGGATGTCGACGGGCAGGACGGCCTCGACCGCGGTGCCGTGGTAGTTCGCCTTGGCCTGGAAGCCCTGGAAGCTGAGGTAGCCGCCGGCCATCATGAGGCCGCCGCCGCGGCGGACCCACTCGGCGAGGAGCTTGAGCCGGTTCGGGAACGGGCGCCCCTGGGAGAACACGACCGGCGGGAGCAGGAGCGAGTTGGCGCCGATGTCGGACAGGATCACGACGTCGTAGGCGTCGAGCTCGTCGAGCGTGGAGGGGAAGTCCTCGGCGACGAGGTGCGAGGGCAGGTGCGTGACCTCGTGGCCCTCGGCGGCCAGCGCCTCGAGCAGGCGCGCGCACCCGATCTCGAGCTGGGCGTGGGGGAACGCGTCGTACCCCTTGTAGTCGGTGGTCGCGTTGATCCACGACTCCCCGGCGAGCAGAACCCGGCTCATCCCGGCCTCCTTGCGA
>JAQSXO010000533.1 GCA_029256625.1 Cellulosimicrobium sp.
GCCGGGCAGCCGTAGGGCTGCGAGTAGTCGCAGTAGTGCGGGTAGTTCGCGGTGTTGATCTCCTTGATGTAGACGAGGCCGCCGGTCTCGTGGTTGACGTTCGCGAGGAACGCCGCGGCCTCGCGCTTGGCGACCTCGGTGCCGCCCGTCGTCGCGAAGCCCGGGTAGGCGGACAGCGCGTCGACGAGGCCCTGGTAGGAGTAGAACGCGTTCCGGTTCGGGAACATCTGGTTGAACTGGGCCTCGGAGACGACGAAGCTGCTCGGGTTGCCGGGGTTCCCGGGGTTGCCCGGGTCGGTCCCGCCGCCTCCGCACGCGCCCTGGGTGCGCCAGACGCCCCACTCGCCGGTGGTGCCGGGCGTCTCGCCCTGGGTCCACCAGCCGGCCTTCCAGTTCTGGCCGCCGTGCGAGACGACGGCGCCGCCCAGGTAGACCGCACCGGAGCTCCACGCGGGGGCGCACGTCGCGGCGTGCGCCTGCGACGCCGGGCCGGCGACGGTCCAGGAGAGCGCTCCCGCGAGCGCGAGGAGAACGGCGAGGAGCAGGGCGACGGGCCGGGTCGCGGGGCGTGCGCTGACCGCGGCGGGCGCCACGGGGGAGGACGACGCCGGAGCTCGGGTGTGCATCGGTGCACCTTTCGTCGGTGGTCGGGTCGGTTCGAGCCTGGTGGCGCCGCGTCGCGGTGGACAACCCCCGTACGGGGATCCCCGTACCTGTGGGAGGCGGCGACGTAGGCGCGTGGTTCGCCGTGACCAGGGCTCTACCTCGTGTGACCAGGCATCTACCTCGGCGAACCAGGGCTCTACCTCGCGCGACCGGGGTCTTCTCCTTCGCGCGGGCGTGGGGTTGACGGACGGAGCGGGCTGGTGCAAGAGTGTCCGCAACCCGGAAACGTTTCCAGGGCTCCCGAGGTGGGAAGTTGGAAACGTTTCCAGACACGACGGTCCTTCGACGACGAGGTGGACGACAGTGACGTCATCACGCGCCACGCTGATCCAGGTGGCACAGCGGGCCGGGGTCTCCCTGGCCTCGACCTCCCGCGCCCTGCACGGGACGGGCGCGAGCCCGGCGATGGTCGAGCGCGTGCGCGCCGCAGCCACCGAGCTCGGGTACAGCCCGGACGCGATCGGGCGCTCGCTGCGCCTGAAGAAGACCTTCCAGGTCGCGTTCGCCGTCGCCGACATCGGCAACCCCGTCTACGTCGAGATGATGACGGCGATCCACGAGGTCCTCGCGCCGCACGGCTACCGCGTCGTCGTCATGACGACCGGGGACACGACGACCTCGACCGTCGAGCTCGTGCGCAGCCTGTCGAGCGGCTTCGTCGACGCGATGATCCTCAGCCCGCTGCGCACCGACGACGAGCTCGTCGAGGAGATCCGGCAGGCGCCGGTCCCCGTCGTCGTCATCGGCCGCACCCTCGCCGACCGCGGCATCGACTCGGTCTCCACCGACTCGGCGGGCGGCATCGGCGAGGCGGTGCGCCACCTGCTCGGCCTCGGCCGCCGCCGGCTCGTGTTCCTCAACGGCCCGCTCGACACCACGCCGGGTGAGGCGCGCCAGCGCGGCTTCGACGCCGCGACGCGCGCCGACGAGTTCGCGGGGGAGCGCGCGGACGCCGTCGTCGCGGCCGACTTCACCGTGGCCGCAGGCCTCGCCGCGACGCGCGCGCTCCTCGCCGCGTCCGACGGCGGCGCCCGCCCGGACGCGATCGTCGCGGCCAACGACCTGCTCGCCATCGGCGCGATCCGCGCGGTGCGCGAGCGCGGGCTGTCGGTCCCCGACGACGTCGCGGTGACCGGGATGGACGACACCGAGATCGGCCGCGTGTTCCAGCCCAGCCTCACGAGCGTCTCGCTCGGCTCGACCGAGCGCGGACGCATCGCCGCGGAGCTCGTCGTCGACCTCGTGGACGGCGACGCGCAGGCCGGGCGGCACACCGCGGTCGGTCCGCGCCTCGTCGTGCGCGAGTCGACCGCCGCGGCGGTCGCGGCGCCCGAGGCGTCCGGGCAGCACCAGGCGAGCGACGCCGTCGGGCACGGGGCGACCGCCGAGGCCGCGGGAAGGGGGACCCGATGAGCGCGCCGACCCTCGCGGGCGACCCGCACGCCGCGGCGGCCCGTCGACCCGACCGCGGCGCCCCGCGACGGACGGGGGGCATGGCCCGCGCCAAGCGGCGCGAGGCGATCGCGCTCGTCATGCCGTCGCTCCTGCCGATCCTCGTGCTCAGCGTCGCGCCGCTCGTCATGGGCGTCGCGCTCGCGTTCACGGACGCGCGGCTCGTGCGCCACCCGGACTACCAGTTCGTGGGCGTCGACAACTTCGTGCGCCTCGCGGACAACTCGTTCTTCTGGGACTCGTTCCGCATCGGCATGATCTGGGCCGTCTCGGTGACGCTGCTCCAGCTCGTCGCGGCGATGGGCCTCGCGCTCCTGCTGAACTCCGGCCTCAGGCTCCAGGGGCTGACGCGCGTCCTCGCGCTCATCCCGTGGGCCATGCCGCCGGTCGTCGTGGCGATCATGTGGCAGATGATCTACTCGCCCAACGC
>JAQSXO010000051.1 GCA_029256625.1 Cellulosimicrobium sp.
CGTGCGACGTCCATCGAACTGGACGTCGCACGACGCATTCTGGACGGGACGACGGAGAGGATGAGACGCGTGACGGAGAGCCCTGTCGACCCTGGAGATCCTCAGGACCAGGTGGCGAGTCCCTTCCCACGGGACGGGGGAGGGCGGACGACCGCCGGCACCGAAGAGGACCGGCGGGCCGCCCTGATGGCGAGCCTGCCCGTCACCGACGAGACGACGCCGTTGGCGGCTCAGCTCGCCGAAGATGCGCGTCGGCGGATCGATCTCCAAGGGCGCCGCTTCCCCCGTCCTGCGTCGACGCGCATCATCACGGTGGCGAACCAGAAGGGCGGCGTCGGGAAGACCACCACGACCGTGAACCTTGCTGCTGGGCTCGCGTTGGCCGGACTGAACGTCCTCGTCATCGACAACGACCCCCAGGGCAATGCCTCGACGGCACTCGGAGTCGAACACCGTGCAGGGACTCCGTCCGTGTACGAGGTGCTGGTCGACGGAGATCCTCTGGCGAGCGCGGTTCAGCAGTGCCCCGACATCCCGACCCTCTGGTGCGTGCCCGCCACGATCGACCTCTCCGGCGCTGAGATCGAGCTGGTGTCCCTCGTTTCACGTGAAACACGTCTTCGCCGAGCGTTGGACGAGTATCTGGCGACCCGGCAGCGCGAGGGGCTCGCACCGATCGACTACGTCTTGGTCGACTGCCCGCCGAGTCTCGGGCTGCTCACCGTGAATGCGTTCGTCGTCGGACGTGAGGTTCTCATCCCGATCCAGTGCGAGTACTACGCGCTCGAGGGACTGAGCCAGCTTCTCAAGACGATCGAGCTCATCAAGTCACACCTCAATCCCGGGCTCCACGTGTCAACGATCCTGCTGACCATGTACGACGGCCGCACGAATCTGGCTCAGCAGGTCGCGGCGGAGGTGCGTGAGCACTTCCCCGATCAGACGCTGCGAACGACCGTGCCACGCTCGGTACGCATCTCGGAGGCGCCAAGCCACGGTCAGACGGTAATGACCTACGACCCGGGCTCCACGGGGGCACTTGCGTATCTCGAAGCAGCGCGTGAACTGACCCAACGCGCGACCAATCACCCCGAAGACCAGGGAATTCGTGCAGCGCTCGAGCAGTCCCCGGTGGAGGAGGTGGACCCTTCGCCGTATCCGTCGGAGGCGTCCGTGAAGACCCGTACCGATCATGAGTTCGCCGGCACCATCGGTGGTCCCGGCCTGCGGCAGGAGGAGCAGCGATGAGCGAGAAGCGTCGAGGGCTCGGTCGAGGGCTCGGGGCACTGATCCCCACGAGCTCCGAAGGAAAGCGTCCGGTGGACGTGTTCTTCCCGAGCCCGACGTCGGAGGACGTCACGTCGAATGCCGGCGGAGCAGAGGATGCCACGACGTCCGATGCCGGGAACGAGGGACAGGCTCAGGACGGCGTCGAGACGACCCCGGTCGTGACCCTCGTGGCCGAGGCCGCCTCTGGTCCGGCAGATCTCGACGTGCTGACGTCACTCTCTGCCGCGGACCTCGCCGAGCTCGACGCGGTGAGCGCCGGGGAGGGCAGCGAGCAAAGGACTGAGGACCGGGCGGGCGTAGATGATGGGGCCGGCGAGACAGGGGAAGGCTCGGCGACGAAGCCGGGTGATCACCAGGCTCCTGTTTCACGTGAAACAGTGCCGGGAGATCAGGAGCCGGGCGCGTCACCTGACGGCGTGACGGTGGGCGGACTCGCCTTCCCGGGGCCCGAGGGGAACTCCGACGGGGAAGAGTGGACGGGTGGCGCTGGTGAGAACCTCGTCCCGGTCCCCGGAGCACGTTTCGCAGAGGTTCCGACGGCGTCGATCCGCCCCAACCCGCGTCAGCCGCGGACGGTGTTCGACGAGGGTGACCTTGATGAGCTCATCGGCTCGATCCGAGAGATCGGTGTGCTGCAGCCGATCGTCGTGCGTCCGGTTCCGGGCGAGAACGGCGCCTTCGAGCTGATCATGGGTGAACGGCGGTGGCGTGCGACGCAGGCCGCCGGGCTCGACGTCATTCCTGCAATCATCCGCGAGACGGACGACGCCGACCTTCTTCGAGACGCACTTCTCGAGAACCTGCACCGGAGCGCGCTCAACCCGTTGGAGGAGGCTGCGGCCTACCGGCAGCTCCTGGACGACTTCGGCTGCACTCACGAGGAGCTGGCAGAGCGGATCTCCCGGAGCCGACCGCAGATCTCCAACACCTTGCGCCTCTTGCGTCTCCCGCCTCTCGTGCAGCGACGCGTCGCCGCGGGGGTCCTCTCGGCCGGGCATGCGCGTGCGCTCCTGGGCTTGACCGATGGTGCAGAGATCGAGCGGTTGGCCCAGCGCATCGTCGCCGAAGGGCTGTCCGTCCGCGCGACGGAGGAGATCGTCGCGATGGGCGGGCTCGATGCCGAGCGACGTGCACCGCGTGCACCGCGTGCGGGACAGCGTTCGGCGGCGATCGACGAACTGGCCCATCGGCTTTCCGACCGCTTCGAGACCCGCGTCAAGGTCGACCTGGGGAAGAACAAGGGTCGCCTGACCGTCGAGTTCGCCTCGGTCGAGGATCTGAACAGGATCCTCGATGTGATGGCGCCCAATGATCCGGGATTGCTCCGGAAGTAGGAACTTCAGGGTCGCGGCACAGTGCGGCCAGATCTACAGGAACGACGATGTGTCGGGGAGTCGGAGCGCACGAGTGGCGCTCCGGCTCCCCGCCCCTATGTCGTCGCTTCGGACGGCCGGTCTCACTGGGAGCACATGCCGTTCGGCACCGCACCGTCCACAGCTCGTGTTCTCGGGGCCCTGCCGAGATGAGACGTGCCCTCAAGCCGGTGGGCGCGTAGCGTCACCCCCGCGCACATACTTGCCCGCCCCAGACGCTGACCTCGCATCTGGCGGGGGACAGGCGCCCGCGTGCCGACTCACTGGGAACTCGAATTGCGGAGTCGAACCGGGCTGTGGGACGGCCGGGGACCGCGCAGGGCGCGTTTCACGTGAAACACCTGAGATGGCGGGACCATTGGAAGGCCCTGCCCGGAACTCGTAGGACCACGGGGCACGCCTGGCGGTGCCCGTTGTGCAAGCCGACCTCGCGATCTTGGGAAGTCCGAGTGCCATGCGCTCCGACCAGAGCTCCGTCCGAGCTCCGCGGCACGCGCCCTTTGACGAAGAGGGGAGGTACGCACATTCAGCGCGGCGACAGAGAGAACGGAAGCCATCTCATCCCTGATGCGGCCGGTAGTGCGCCCGGCTCCGTCGTCGCCCTCGGTGTTTCACGTGAAACGTGTGCGCGGTACGGCATGGATGAGCCCGCGGCCACCGTGGACCGGGCCCACCGTGGCATCGGGTTCACTGAACGGCCTCACACGACCGCCGTGGTCCATGTGAAGCGACGGCTCCGCGCGCCCAAGCGGGGAAGTTCCCCGTGACCACCGCTCCGCGCGCCCTAGCGCGACGTTCCACGTGAAACGGCCGCGCAGCGGACCTGATCGATGTTCCACGTGAAACCACGCCCAGCAGGCCATTCAGGGATGGGAAACGACTGATGACGACGTGAGTTCTGGACAGGGAGCGCCATGGGCCGTTCTGCCGAGCCACGACGACCGCCACAGCGGGCCCTCTACCCCAGGGCGGACGCTTCTCAGAGTGCAGCGTGGCCGCCGCAGCGCGCGACCGAGGCACAGCGGACTCCGGTGCCGGCGGGTAGGTGATGGGGGATCAACGGCGCGGGGCCGAGTCAGACGTGCAGCGCTCCCGGCGTCCTGGCGCAGAATGGCCGTCGCGGCTCTGGACCCCAGGCCGACGCCGCACCTGGCCTCTGTCCGGCGCAACCGTCTCACGACGACACCCGGCAGCAGCGCTTAAGAACGCCGACCGGTCAGGAAACTAGCACTAGTCCAGACCCGGTCCCAGGACGTCCCTTGTGATCCGAAACGGATGCGAGATCCCAGCAACGGCCTCTGCGGAGGGCGGACACCTCTCAGCGCACCGCGACCGGGCCGGCGTCGCCGTTCCACGTGAAACATCGCGACCCCTGGCGCCCGTCGGACGATCAAGAGAGTGGGAAGATGTCGACGTCAGCGCTCAGCGGCGTACGTGCGCGTTGACGAGCGAGCGGTAGAGATGCGCGAGGTCGAGCCCGGCGGCTCGCGCCGCCTGGGGGAGGAGGGACGTCTCGGTCATCCCGGGGGCGACGTTGACCTCAAGGAACTGGACGACACCGTCCGTGTCGAGGATGACGTCCGTGCGGGAGAGGTCGCGCAGCCCGAGGGCCCTGTGGGCGCGGACGGCCACCTCGCGCACGATGCCGAGCACGTCGTCGTCCAGCCGTGCGGGGGAGAAGTACTCGGTGCGACCCGGGTTGTACCGCGCGTCGAAGTCGTACGGCCCCGTCGTGACGACCTCCACAGGGGGAAGCGCCTGCGGGCCTTGGCCCAGGTCGACGACGCTCACCGCGAGCTCGACGCCACGGACCGCCCGTTCGATGAGGGCGACGTCGCCGTAGGCGAAGCAGTCGACCATCGCCCGCGGGAGCTGGTCGGCGCGCTCGACGAGCGTCACGCCGAGCGCCGAGCCGCCGTGCGTGGGCTTGACGACGAGGGGCAGGCCGAGACGCGCGACGACGGCGTCCAGGACGGGCTGGGCGCCGAGCTCGCGGAAGAGGCTCTGGGGGAGCGTCACGTACTCAGGGGTGCACAACCCGGCACCGAGGACGACGCTCTTCGCGACGGGCTTGCTCCAGGCGGCACGGCTCTCCCGCGGCCCGGTGCCCACGTAGGGCACGCCGACGAGGTCGAGCACGTCGCGGATCGAGCCGTCCTCGCCGCTCGCGCCGTGGAGGAGCGGCCACACGACGTCCGGGCGGGTCGCGTCGAGGAACGGGAGCAGGTCGGCGTCGACGTCGTGGACGGTGACCTCGAGGCCGGCGGCGCGCAGGCTCTCGGCGACACGACGGCCCGAGCGCAAGGAGACGTCGCGCTCGTGGGACAGTCCGCCCGCGAGGATGGCGACGTGCCCGCCCGGGGGAGCCGCGTCGTCGGGCCGGAGCAGGCGAAGGTGCTGGTCAGGGCGCTGCGGGGCGACCGGGGCTGCTGTGGCAGCCTGGTCCGTCGCGGTCGGGGTTCCCGTGCTCGTGTCCACTGTTGACGGACTCCTGTTCGGTGCCGGCAACGCCCGGTGGGGCCCGCTCGGCGTCGTGGTGAAGGACTTCAGGCGAGGTTCGGCGAGGGGTTCTCGACGTCGGTGACGTCCGGGTCGAGCTCGGCGTTGGTGCCGAAGATCTCGACGAGCTCCTGCTCGGCGTTGACGACGCCCGCGAGCCGGCGGACTCCCTCGCGGATGCGCTCGGGCGTCGGGAAGCAGTACGACAGGCGGACGTGGCTCGAGCCTGTCCCGTCCGCGTAGAAGGCGGTTCCGGGGACGTACGCGACGCGGGCCGTCACGGCGCGAGGCAGCATCGACCGGGCGTCGAGGCCCTCGGGGAGCTGGACCCAGGTGTAGAAGCCCCCTTCGGGGACGGTCCAGCGGGCCGACGGGAGGTGCTCGGAGAGCGCGCCGATCATCGCGTCGCGCCGCTCCCGGTAGAGCTCGCGGAACTGCTTGATCTGGCCCTTCCAGTCGCACGTGTCGAGGTACGCCGCGATGGCGAGCTGCGAGGCGTTCGACGGGCAGAGGATCGCCGACTCGCTCGCGAGCACGAGCTTCTCGCGCACGGCGTGGGGCGCGACCACCCAGCCGACGCGGTACCCGGGGGCGAACGTCTTGGAGAACGACCCGAGGTACAGGACGCCGTCCTCGTCGACCGAGCGCAGCGCGGGGAGCGTCTGACCGTCGAAGCCCAGCAGGCCGTAGGGGTTGTCCTCGATGACCAGGACGCCGTACCGCTGCGCGATCTCGAGGATGCGCGGACGGCGCTCCGCGGAGAGCGTCACCCCGGCCGGGTTGTGGAAGTTCGGCACGGTGTAGAGGAGCTTGACGCGGCGACCGTCGGCCGCGAGGCGGGCGAGCGTCTCCTCGAGCGCCTCGGGGACCAGGCCGTGCTCGTCGAGGGGCACGTGCACGACGTCGGCCTGGTACGACCGGAAGACCCCGAGCGCGCCGACGTAGCTGGGCGCCTCGGCCACGACGACGTCGCCGGGGTCGACGAAGATCCTGGTCACGAGGTCGAGCGCCTGCTGCGACCCCGTCGTGACCACGACGTCGTCGGGGTGGCACTCGATGCCCTCGAGCCGGACCACGTCGAGGATCCGCTCGCGGAGCGTCTCGTCGCCCTGTCCGGAGCCGTACTGGAGCGCGGTGGCACCGCGCGTCGCGACGAGCCGCTGCATGGTGTCGGCGATCTGGTCGAGCGGGAGACCTTCGAGGTACGGCATGCCGCCGGCGAGCGAGACGACCTCCGGGCGGTTCGCCACGGCGAACAGCGCGCGGATCTCCGACGCCCGCATCCCGTGCGCTCGCTCTGCGTACGCACCGAACCACGGGTCGAGGCGGGTGCCGCCGGGAGCGGGCTGCTGCGGGGGAGTCGTCGGTCCAGTCACGACCCCCAGTGTCGCACGGGGCTTCGGGGGATCCCGTGAAGACGCCGGAGGGCGGACCACGGTGACCGTGGTCCGCCCTCCGGCGGTGGTTCGCTCGCGCGGAGCGCGAGGCAGGTCGTGCTCGGCTCAGGCCGTGGTGGCGAGGACGGCGTCGATCTCCTCGGTGAGCGCGCGCTTCGGGCGCGCCCCGATGATCGACTTCTGGAGCTCGCCGCCCACGTAGACGTTCAGCGTCGGGATCGACACGATGCCGTAGGCACCGGTGGTCTCGGGGTTCGCGTCGGTGTCGAGCTTGGCGATCTTGATCTTGCCGTCGTACTCCTCGGCGAGCTCCTCGAGGATCGGCGCGACCTGGCGGCACGGGCCGCACCACGTCGCCCAGAAGTCGACGAGGACGGGGACCTCGGACTCGAGGACCTCGGCACGGAAGGTGTCGTCGGTGACCGGAACGGTCGGCATGGGTGACCTCCTGGAGAGCGTCGGTGGATGAGGGTGGGCGAGATGCCGCGTCAGGCCTGGAGCTCGGCGAGCGCCTCGGGCAGCTCGTCGGGGTTCGGCGTCTGCGGGGTACCGGCGAGGTCCTCCAGGCCGGCGGCGTCAGCGAGCTCGGTGAGGTAGCGCTGCGCGTCGAGCGCTGCCGCGCACCCGGAGCCCGCCGCGGTGATGGCCTGGCGGTAGGTGTGGTCGACGGCGTCGCCGCACGCGAACACGCCCTCGAGGTTGGTCGCCGTGGTCCGCCCGAGGACCTGGATGTAGCCCTCGTCGTCCAGGTCGATCTGACCCTTGACGAGCTCGGTGCGCGGCTCGTGGCCGATGGCCACGAACAGGCCGGTCGCGGGGAGCTCGCGCTCCTCGCCGGTCACGGTGTCGCGCAGCGTGAGCGCCTCGACCTTGTTCTCGCCACCGATGCCCGCGACCTCGCTGTTCCACGCGAAGTCGATCTTCGGGTCGTTCAGCGCGCGGTCGGCCATGATCTTCGACGCGCGCAGCTCGTCGCGGCGGTGGACCAGCGTGACCTTCTCGGCGAAGCGGGTGAGGAACGTCGCCTCCTCCATCGCGGAGTCGCCGCCGCCGACGACGGCGATGTGCTGGTCGCGGAAGAAGAACCCGTCGCACGTCGCGCACCAGGACACCCCGCGCCCGGACAGGCGCTTCTCGTCGTCCAGACCGAGCTCGCGGTAGGCGGACCCGGTCGCGAGGATGACCGCGCGGGCGCGGTAGGTCTCGCCGTTGCCCGTCACGACGGTCTTGACCGGCCCCTCGAGGTCGAGCAGCGTGGCGTCGTCCCACTCGATGCGCGCGCCGAACCGCTCGGCCTGCTTGCGCATGTTCTCCATGAGGTCGGGACCCATGATCCCGTCGGGGAACCCGGGGAAGTTCTCGACGTCGGTCGTGTTCATCAGCGCACCGCCGGCGGTGACGGAGCCCGCGAGCACGAGCGGGGCCAGGCCCGCGCGCGCCGCGTAGATCGCCGCGGTGTACCCCGCGGGACCGGACCCGACGACGATCAGGTTCTGGACGGCTGACTGCTCGGTCACGTGCTCTCCTCGATGCTCGGTGCGTGGCGGCCGACCACGCGAGAGTGTGAACGCCGCCGGGGCGGCTTCTGTTCCACGGTACGGGTGTTCGGCACGCTACGGGGACCCGGCGCCGGGCGCGTTCGCTGTCCGTGCGGCCGGCCCTGCGTGCCGCACGAGGCGCACCACGGGAGAGCCGTCGCACGCGGCGGCCCTCCCGGTGTCATGAGACGAGGATCTCGTTGATCTCCGCGCGGAACTCACCGGCAGGGTTCTGCGGCAGCTCGGTGAACCACAGCACGATCGACTCCGCCTCGACGGGCTGGTCGAACGTGAACTCCGCGCCGGGTGAGAGCGGCCCGGAGGCCAGGACCGTGCCTTCGGTGGGGGCGTCCGGGCTCGTCGCCCGGATCTCGACGTTGCCGCCGTTCGCCGCCGTGTCGATGACGACGGTCGAGACGGGCGCCTTCTCCTCGAGCGTGACGGCGAACCCGATCCCGGACCGCAGGCCGGCGAAGTCCGCCGCGTTGTACCGGCGCGAGAACCAGGTGGTGTCGGGCTGCCCGTCGTAGGCGAGCGCCGCGAGCTCGGGGTGCTCGCCGTCGTTGTTGCCCGCGGCGTCTCCCTCGGGGTCCAGGGCTTGGCCCGAGGCGATCACGGGGCGGACCTCCGTCGCCGGAGGGGCCTCCTCGCCACCCGCGGTGCCCTCTCCGCCCTCGGACGGAGCCTGCGACCCCTCGCCGGACGGTTCCTCGCTCGTCTGGAGCGCGGGTCCGAACCCGTCGAACGCGGTGTTCACCGCCCACACGACGCCCCACACCACGAGGCCCAGGACGAGGACGAGGACGATCGGGGTGGCGTTGAACCGGCGCGGTCCGCGCCGGCGCGGCGCGGGCTCGCTCCAGGCCTGCGGCGCGTCCGTCGTCGGCGGGACGGGCGGCGGTGCGGCCGCGTGCTGGACGGCCGTCGTGCCGGCGTCGTAGCCGGCCGGGGGCGGGGGGACCGAGTAGGGTGCGGTCGGCTCGGCCGGCACCGGAGGCGGGACTGCGGCGGTGGCGCCAGCGGTGGCTCCGGCCGCGTAGGCGAGCCCTGGCCCGGCGGATCCGGGAACCTCGCCCACGCGGTGGATGCGACCGGTCGTCGGGCGGCGGACCGGCGGTGCGGGCGGCGGCGTCCCCGGAGGCGCGCTCGTCGCGCCGTCGAAGGCCGTGCGGACGGACTGGCGGCTCACGCCCGCCGTCGCGGGCTGCACGAACGACGGCAGCGCAGCGACGACGGAGACCTCGCCCCAAGGCTCGACCGCGCCGACGACGTCGGCGGGGGAGCGGGGCGCGTCACCGGCGGGCGGCGCCGTCCACTCCTCGGCCGTGCCGTGGGTGTCCGCGAAAGCCTGTGCGCAGAGCGCGTCCAGCTCCGCGGGGACGTCCGGGCGGACGGCAGAGAGCGGGAGGACCCCGTCGCCCGCGCGCTGCGCGGGAAGAGGGTGGATGGCCTCGGGGGCGATCCACGGGACGTCCAGGGACGGCCCGGCCCAGCGTGCCGTCATCGCGTAGTAGAGGAGGGCGACGAGGCCGACGGCGTCGGTCCGCGACGTCAGGTCGGCGTCGTGCTGGTCGTGGCCCGCCACGCCGGCGTCGAGCCCGAGGCCCGTGACGAGGACCCGGCTCCCGTCGACGCGGAGCGCGTCGGGCCGCAGCGCGAGGTGGTGGACCCCCCGACGTCGGGCGACCTCGAGCGCGGCCGCGGCCTCGCCGACGATCGCGCGCGCCTGCTGCGGGTCGACGATGCCGCCCGCGACGACCTCGCTCAGCGTGATGCCCGTGTAGCGCTCGGTGACGACGTACGCGACGCCGTCCTCCGCCCCGACGTCGAGCACCCGGGTCAGCCGCGGGTCGACGACGAGCGCGGCGCGTCGGGCGGAGTCGAGGGCCTCGGCGACGTGCGCGCCGGAGACGATCGAGATCCTGACCGGTCGGTCGAGGATCTGGTCGTGCGCCGACCATGCCGTGACGTCCGACAGGTCGGACGCGAGCTGCTCGTCGAGCCGGTAGCGCGCGACGAGCAGTGTTCCTGGGGCCACGCCGTTCACCGGACCTCCTCCGTGGGACTCGTGGTCGACACACCATGGTACGCGGGCCCCGAATGTCCTCGTATCGCCCGGTCTGCGCCCGGAGCGCCCGGGGCGATCACCGTCGCACGAGCCGGCGGACCCGGCCCACGATCGGTCCGGCGAGCTGGTCCAGCTCGCGCACGCGCATGAGCTTGAGCCCGCCCGCGTACACGAGCGCCATCACCGCGCCGGCGAGGGCCGTCACGACGACGGCCTGCCACCACGAGAGGCCGTAGATCCCGTCGGGGCCGTCCCCGGTCAGGACGACGAACCCGCGCAGGACGCCCCAGCCGGCGACCGCGCTGACGAGCGCTGCGAGCCCGGCCTTGACGTGCAGCCGCAGGATCCGTGCCCCGTCGAGGCCGCGCAGCGTCCGGCGCAGCCCGACGGTGCGCAGTGCGACCGCGACGAGGTTGGACACGCTCATCGCGAGGCCGATCCCCACGACCCAGAGCTGGGGCGCCAGCACCTGCGTGCCGAGCCAGGACACGCCGACGAGCACGAGCGTCCCGGGGACCTGGATCCAGAAGACGGTCCGGCCGTCCTCGAACGCGTAGTACACCCACTTCATGAGGACCATGCCGCCGAGCGGCACGAGCCCGAGCGCCATCGCGCGCAGGACCATGGAGACCGCCTCGCCCGACGCGGCGTCCACCGACGGGACGAGCAGCTTCGTGACCGGCAGGGCGAGGACGACGAGCACGGCGGTGGCGAACACGGTGAAGACGCCGACGGTGCGCACGCCGCGCGAGAGGTCGTGCCGGACGCGCGCGAGGTCGCCCGCGTGGGCCGCTGCGCTCATGCCCGTGAAGAGGGCCGTCGCGATCGAGACGGTCACGAGCGAGTGGGGCAGCAGGTAGATCATGAGCGCCTGCGTGTAGGCCGCGTTGCCCGCGACCGCGAGCGCGCCGGAGAAGGCGTCGGGCGCGCCCGTGACGAGGCCGGTGACGGCGCCGAGGGTCCCCGGGTCGTCCCGGTAGGCCCCGAACGTCTGCGCGAGCGCGGCACGGGGCGCCTCGCTCGCGAAGCGCGTGGTGAACAGGACGCCGACCTGCTCGAGGAGGACGGCGGCGAACGTCCAGAGCGCGACCTGGCCCGCGGAGCGCAGGCCGATGCCGTGCAGACCGAGCCGCAGGTGCCAGCGGAAGCCCGCCCGCCACAGGGGGACGACGAGGATGAGCGCCTGCGCCGCGACGCCGAGCGTCGCCGTCCCGGCGAGCAGCGCGATCTTGGGGCCGTCCCACTGCGTGAGGTCGTCGACGTTCCCCGTGGCCGCGGGACCGTAGATCGCGATGAACGCCGCGAACCCGACGATCGACACCACGTTGTTGAGCACCGGTGCCCACATGAAGGGACCGAACTGTCCCCGCGCGTTGAGCACCTGCCCGAGCAGCGTGTACAGCCCGTAGAAGAGGAGCTGCGGCGTGCACCAGAAGGCGAAGGCGACGGCGAGCGACGTCTGCGGCGCCGTCCAGCCCGGCCCGGTGTAGAGCGCGACGAGGATGCTCGACCCCGCCGTGAGCAGCGCCGAGAGGACGGCGAGGACGAGGCCCGAGAGCGTGAGCAGCTTGTCGAGCCGCTCCTGGGTGTTGTGCGCGCGGTACGCGCGGACGATCTGCGGCACGAGGACCGCGTTGAGGACGCCGCCCGCGAGGATCGCGAAGAGGACGTTGGGGATCTTGTTCGCGACGTCGAACGCGTCCGCGAC
>JAQSXO010000534.1 GCA_029256625.1 Cellulosimicrobium sp.
GCCCGAGCACGAGATTTCGAAGGACCATGCGACTAGTGGACCATGCACATAGTCAGCCGTCAACGCCCCGGGGACGACGAAGGCCCGCCGACGGACGATCCGTCGACGGGCCCCGGCCAGGTCGCTGCGGTCAGTTCCAGAAGACTGCGACGAGGATGTTCACGAGGGTCAGGCCGCCGATGGCGTGCTTGACGCCCGGCGCCACGGCGCCGTCAGCCGCCTTGGCCCCCTGGCGCTTGGCGACGAACGCGAGCACGGCGATGACGAGCGCGATGACCAGCTTGACGCCGATCTTGGCCATGTCGAGCTCTCGCCCGAAGTCGCCCATCTCCTTGATGCCGACCATGGCGATCCCCGCGACGAGCGCGGTGAGCGCGCCGTGGAAGACGCCCTTGTACAGGCCCGGCGAACGCAGGGACGCGAGGTAGCCCCCGAGGACGATGGCCCACCCCGGGCGGGCACCAAGGGCTCGACAAACCAGACCGAATCGGTCTAGTATTTGCGGTTTCCCACCATGCGGACCAGGGCTGTCCACGCCGCTGGACCGCGGCTATCGTTCAGGGCATGACCACGGCAGCCCGCACCCTCCTCGTGACCTCGCGTCACGGGATGCCGGCGTGCGCGCACACGTGTCTCAGCTGTTGTCGCTGAACCGCGCCCGACTCAGCGCGAGCCCGCAGGCTCGCCCCTCTCCCCGGAGAAACCCTGAGAACCGGCGCGCGCCGTCGGTCCTCAGCCACTCGCACCCTCGCTGAGCGCTCGCCGTCGCGCGTCCCCGCCCCCGAACGAGGACACGAGGAACACCGATGACGCAGGTCACGACGGTGTCGGACGCCACCCCGGCCCGACCTGAGCGGCCGGCCCGGGCCGGTGAGCGGCCCGCCCGCCCGGCGCGCGCCGCCCGGCCGAACGGGCAGTGGAAGGTCGACGGCACCGAGCCGCTGAACGGCAACGAGAAGTGGAAGCAGGAGGACGGCGGGCTGTCCGTCCGCGAACGGATCGAGACGATCTACGCGCGGGAGGGCTTCGACTCCATCACCGGCGACGACCTGCACGGACGGTTCCGCTGGTGGGGCCTGTACACCCAGCGCAAGCCCGGGATCGACGGCGGCAAGACGGCGACGCTCGAGCCGCACGAGCTCGAGGACCGGTACTTCATGCTCCGGGTCCGCATCGACGGCGGCGCGCTGACGACCGAGCAGCTCCGCGTCATCGCGGACATCTCGAAGGACTTCGGTCGCGACAGCGCCGACATCACCGACCGCCAGAACATCCAGCTCCACTGGGTCGAGGTCGAGAACGTCCCGGAGATCTGGCGCCGCCTGGAGGCCGTCGGCCTGCAGACGACGGAGGCGTGCGGCGACGTCCCGCGCGTCGTGCTCGGCAGCCCGGTCGCGGGGATCGCCGCCGACGAGCTCATCGACATCGGTCCGGCCGTCGCCGGGATCACCGAGAAGTACATCGGCGTCCCCGAGCTGGCGAACCTGCCTCGCAAGTTCAAGACCGCGCTCACCGGGCACCCGAGCCAGGACGTCGTGCACGAGATCAACGACGTCGCGTTCGTCGCGCACCGCCACCCCGAGCTCGGCATCGGGTTCGACCTGTGGGTCGGCGGCGGGCTGTCCGCGAACCCGCGCCTCGGCGAGCGCCTCGGGGCGTTCGTCACCGAGGAGCAGGTGCCCGACGTCTGGCACGGCGTCGTGCAGATCTTCCGCGACTACGGCTACCGCCGGCTGCGCAACAAGGCGCGCCTCAAGTTCCTTCTCGCCGACTGGGGACCCGAGAAGTTCCGCGAGATCCTCGAGACCGAGTACCTCGGGTACGCGCTGCCCGACGGCCCGCCCGCCCCCAAGCCACCCGTGCCCGGCGACCACGTGGGCGTGCACAGGCAGAAGGACGGGCTCAACTACGTCGGTGCGGCGCCGTACGTCGGCCGCGTGTCCGGGACGATCCTGGCGAACGTCGCCGACCTGGCCGAGTCCGTCGGGTCGCACCGCGTGCGGCTCACGCCGCACCAGAAGCTGCTCGTGCTCGACGTCCCGGACGAGCACGTCGAGCACGTCGTCTCGACGCTCAAGGCCAACGGGCTCGACGCCAACCCGAGCCCGTTCCGCCGCAGCACGATCGCGTGCACGGGCATCGAGTACTGCAAGCTCGCCATCGTCGACACCAAGGACACCGCGACCGCCACGATCGACGAGCTCGAGAAGCGGCTCGGCGACCTGTCGCACATGAAGCCGCTCTCGCTGCACGTCAACGGGTGCCCCAACTCGTGCGCACGCATCCAGACCGCGGACATCGGGCTCAAGGGCCAGCTCGTGATGGACGACGACGGCGAGCAGGTCCCGGGCTTCCAGGTCCACCTGGGCGGGGGCCTGGCGTCCGACGACCGCGAGCTTGCCGGGATGGGCCGCACCGTGCGCGGCCTCAAGGTCACCGCGACCGACCTGCCCGACTACGTCGAGCGCGTCGTCCGGCGGTACGAGGCCGACAAGGACGGGACCGAGACCTTCGCCGAGTGGGCGCACCGAGCCGACGAGGAGGCGCTCCAGTGAGCGAGGACCAGGGCGTGACGACCACCACCGCCGGCACCCCGCCGTCGGGCACCACCGACCCGCTGGCCGCGCTGCGCGCCGCGGCGAGGGCGAAGGCCGAGCAGCGCGAGAGCGCGAAGGCGGCGCACCACGCGGAGCGCGCCCGGCAGGTCGAGCAGGGCCGCGAGAAGCGGTCCCTCGACGAGCTGCGCGAGATCGCGCGGCGCGGCG
>JAQSXO010000052.1 GCA_029256625.1 Cellulosimicrobium sp.
GCGCGTCTCGTGAGCGAGTGATCTGAGGACGCGACAGCAACCTCGATGACGCGGCGCCATGACGGCGCCCGGCAGGGCAGGATCGAGAAGATGATCACCGTCGTGTCGGCCCCCACCAACCTCGGTCTCCGGCCACCGGAGCCGGGGAGCGTCCCGGGGACGTCGAAGGCCCCGGAGGCACTGCGGGAGGCCGGTCTCTTCGCTCGTCTCGCCGCCGGTGGCGCCCGGGACGGGGGCGTCGTCCTCGCCGGGCGGTACGTGGACGACGACGTCACACGTGCGCCGGGGCGCGTGCGAAACGAGGAGCGGCTGGTCGAGCACGCGCGACGTCTCGCGGACCGCATCCACGACGTGTGGGCATCGGGGCGCGCGCCCCTCGTGATCGGCGGCGATTGCAGCATTCTTCTGGCGGCGGGGGTCGCCTGCGCCTCGCCTGCGCCCGAGAGGGTCGCGCCGGGCTGGTGCACCTCGACGGGCACACCGACGTCCGTCATCCCGGCAACAGTGCGGACTGCGCCAGCGTCGCGAGCGAAGACCTCGCGGCCGCCGCGGGGCGACACTGGCCCGCGCTGGCTGACCTCGACGGCCTCTCTCCGTACTCGACGCCTCGACCGTGGCCCATTTCGGGCATCGGGCGAACGACGAGCATGCCGAGGAGGCCCGGAACGTGGTCGCACGCGTTCTCCCGGCCTCCCACCTTCTCCAGCAGGGGCACGGGCCCGTCGCCGATGACCTCCGTCGCGTCGCCGGAACCGGGTACTGGCTGCACGTCGACGTCGACGTGCTGGATCCCACCGTCATGCCCGCCGTCGACAGTCCCGACCCCGGGGGGATCGATGCCGCGCAGCTGACGAACCTCCTGGCTGCGCTGGCGCCCTCCGCGCGGGGCGCCTCCGTGACCGTCTTCGACCCCGACCTCGACCCCGACGGTTCCCGCGCGCGCATCCTGACCGACGTCATCAGCGACGGGCTGAGTGCGTTGGGTGCCGACGTCACGAACGAGCGTGCCCAGCCCCGCGGAGCCGCGCACGCGTGATCGCGCGCGGAGGCCGCCGCTCGCAGAGGGGGCGATCACCCGGGTTCGGCCGCCGTCGCGGGTGCTTCCACGTGAACGACGACCTCGTGGTGGATCGGCGTCCTGATGGACCGGGCGATGAAGCAGTAGTCGCCGACCTGCTCGTGGAGGTGCGCCGCCGCCGCGGCATCGCTCCCGGCCGCGACGGTCACCGTCGGGTGGAGAGTGACGCTCTCGAACTGCCCGGCCCCGTTCGCTTCTTCGACCATGACCCCCGTCGGATGATCCTCATAGGCGGTCACGATCACGCCGGCCCGCGTGGCGAGGTGAAGGTACCAGAGCATGTGGCACTGCGCGATCGACGACAGGTAGAGCTGCTCGGGGTTCCATCGGCCGGGATCGCCGCGGAAAGCAGGATCGGATGATCCGAGAATCACCCCGGGGCCGGCGGCGGTCACTCTGTGGTCGCGAGAGAACCCTCGATACGCACGGGTGCCCTGCCGGTATTGCCTGTCCACGTCAGTTCGATCTCGTAGTGGTGCGTGGTCACGGGGTGCTCCTCGTCTCGGGTGGGTTCGTGCCCGACGCCCTCACCGGTGGCGAGGGCGTGGGCTTCGACGGCTGTTCGTGTCCGCGGGGCGTCACCGTCGCGGAGCGCGTCGAGGATGGCCTCGTGCTCGGTGTGCACGACCTGGGGGCGGTCGGGGGCGTGCAGGCTGCGCCGGGTGCTGATGACGATCTGGTCCCACCAGCGCCCGAGCGTGCCGCTGATGACCGGATTGTCCGCGAGCGCGGCGATCGCTTCGTGGAATGCGCGGTTCGCCTCGACCGCGCGCGCGAGATCCCCCGACATCGTCAGCTCGTTCGTCTGAGCGGCCAGCGCGTCGAGGGCTGCGAGACGAGCCGGGGTGACCTCCCCGGCGGCCACTCGCTGCGCCGCCAGAAACGCGGCCCAGCCTTCGAGACCGGCACGTGCCGAATGCAGCTCGGCGAGTTCGTCCGCGCCGAGGATGCGCAAGCGGACGCCGCGTCCCTGTGCGCGCACCAGCCCGTCGCTCTCCAGCCGTTGCAGCGCTTCCCGCACCGGGGTGCGGCGCCACCTCGGCCAGTTCCACCGTGAGGGAGAGCACGACGGCCGACCCGGACGGTGCGCGCGAGACTCACACCCGCGACAGCCGAATCGCCACGAACTGCCGCCCCGGCAGCGCCACGCGCGCGGTGCCGGAATGGATGCCGTCGACCCGGTCGGTCGTCATGTTCCACGTGTCGATGACGTCGATGACCCAGTCGCCCTCCCCGAGGACGACGTTGCGGAAGCGTGGGCGGTTGAAGCCGAAGTACGCCACCCGGACCGTGCCGTCGGGGGACTGCGCCCACGGCACGTCCCAGTCCGAGGGAGCCGGGTCGAGCACGCCGCCCGGAACCTCGGCGAGCACCCGCTCGAGGAAGCCGATGCGCGCGGGCGAGGAGCCGTGCAGGACGCCGCCCTTCGCCCACCAGAGCACCTCGCTGTCGGAGCCGGCGGCATCCGGGACCTGCACCTCACCCACGGGGGCCGGGAGGTAGGTCTCGCCGTGGCCCACGTATCCGCCGCGGACGGCGCCCTCCCAGAAGCGGCGCGTCATCTCCTCGCCGGTGATGTTGCCCCAGCCCTGATCGATGTCGCCCTCGTACGCGCACTCGTCGATGACCACCGGCTTGCCCCAGCGCTCGCGCCACTCGTCGGTGTTCTCGGCGGTGCGGTACACGTCGACGCGCTGGATGCTGACGTGCGTGATCCAGGGCCGCGAGTAGTCGTAGAAGGGGCGGCAGTTGTGGATGGAGTTCAGGTGGTCGGCGTGGTCCTCCTCGCCGACGATCGCGGCGAGGCGCTCCCAGTCGTCCTCGTCCTTCGCCCAGACGAGGTCGTACTCGTTCGCCATCGACCACCACACGTTCGAGAACGCGGCGAGGCGGCGCACGACGTAGCGCACATAGCGATCGTCGACGGCGGGTCCGAGATCGGCGAAGCCCCAGCGGTCGTAGGCGTGGAAGAGGATGAGGTCGGCCTCGATGCCGCGCTCGCCGAGCTGCGCGATGCGCCGCTCCAGGCGGCGGAAGTGCGCGGGGTCGAAGCGCTCGAGGTCGAAGCCTCCCTCGAGCGAGCCGGGGAAGACGAAATCGCCGGGCTCGTTCGCGTTGAAGAGGTACGACTTCGGGAAGAGGCACATGCGGATCTTGCGGAACGGCCCGTCGATGAGGGTCTCCAGCGTCTGCTCCTGCAGGGCGTCGGGCTGGTGGGTCCACGCGTAGGCCGTCGTCCCGAGCGGGCGGTGGCGCGTGCCGTCGGCGTGGGCGAAGTGGAAGCCGTCGACGCGGACCGGCCCGTGCGCGCCGTCGCGGGCGCCGCGGACCTCCGCCGCACCGCGCAGACCGTCGAGCGAGCGCGCGGTCGCCGAGGTCGAGAACGTCCAGCGCCCCTCCTGGTCGGCCAGCACCCGGACGACCCACTCGCCGTCACCGTCGTAGAACCCCCCGACGCGAACGGTCGAGCCATCGGGGCGCGTGAACTCGGCGTGCAGGTCGACGTCGACGAAGGGGTTGCCGTGCGACGGCCCGTCGACGCGCACCTCGAGCACGCCCCAGCGACTCGCCGCGGCGACAGGACGCACCGTGGCCGACGCCCGTTCCACGTCGTCGCCCTCGTACCCCGGGTCGGGGGCGATCGCGGGAAGGTACGCCGGCCGCTCAGTGGCCTCACCGATCTCGGCGAGCTCAGCCCAGAGCTGCGCCCGCGCCTCGGGGGATTCCAGCGAGGGGACGAGCGCGACGAGCGAGCCCAGTCGGCCGCCGCGGAACTGCGCCGCCATGGGAGAGGCGGCGAATCCGGGCATGAGGCGCTCGAGCACGGCCCGGGCGCCGGGGTGGTCGAGGGCTTCGCCGAAGGTGGAGCGGCGGTCGAACATGGGGTCTCCTCGGGGGCGTCGGTCTGGTCTCGGCGTCGGGTCGCGGGGCGGGGCCCGCGGGGCGACGGATGCGGGCGGATGCCGCGGGTCAGGCGGTCGCGTCGCGCACGGCGCGGTCGACGCGCTCGAGCACGTGCGGCGGGGTGAACATGAGGGCGCTGGCCAGCGGCCGACCGGCACCCCAGACGGTGCCGGAGCGGACCGCCTCGACGCGCTCGGGAGCCGTCTCCTCGAGGGCCTCGAGAAGGGCGGCATACGCGCGCGGGTCGTCGATGACGTCGGCGAGCATCGCCTCGAGCCCGGGGAGCGGCGGGCCCGCGGGAGTCGCGGCGATCTCGACGCGCCACTCGTGCGTGCCCGAGCCGACGTCGGCGGGAGCCGGGGAGCCGTCGGCGAGCGGGCCGGGGAGCACGACCTCCGCGGTCGTGTTCGGCGGAACGATCGCGCGGATCCGTACGACGTCGGTGCCGGGCTCGCGCTCCCACGACACCTCGGCGAGGCCGTAGGGCGTGCGGTGCCGGGCCGAGGCGCGCTCAAGGGCGGCGAGCGGCCGCGGCGCGACGCGCAGGCGGCGGTAGCCCGGGGCGGCCGGAGCGAGTCCCGCGACCGTGCGGTGCAACCAGTCGGCCACCGCCCCGAGCGCGTAGTGGTTGAACGAGGTCATCTCGCCGGGGTTGACCGAGCCGTCGGGAAGCAGGCTGTCCCAGCGCTCCCAGACCGTCGTCGCCCCCTGCGTCACCGGGTACAGCCACGAGGGGCACTGCGTCTGCAGCAGCAGGCGCTCGGCGGCGTCGTGGTGCCCGCCGTCGCTCAGGGCGTCGGCGATGATCGGCGTGCCGACGAAACCGGTCGAGATGCGGTACCCGCTCTCGCGCACGAGAGCAGCGAGCCGGTCGGCGAGGGCCGCGCGGGTCTCGGTGTCGCGGACGAGATCGAACGCGAGGGCGAGGGCGTACGCGGTGGGGGCGTCGCTCATCATCCGCCCGGCGGGGGTCACGTACTCGGCGACGAACGCCGCGCGGCTGCGCTCGGCGAGCGCCGCGTAGACGGCAGCGTCGTCGTCGTGCCCGAGCAGGGCCGCCGCCTCGGCGACCTGGCGCAGGGAGCGCGCGAAGTACGCCGTCGCGACGATGTCCCCGTCGACCTTGGCCTTGCCGGGCTGGTCGGGCGGAGCGCTCGGGTCGAGCCAGTCGCCGAGCTGCATCCGCCCGGCCCACAGGCCCGAGTCGCCCGCATCGCCCCGCACCGCCTCGACCCACGCGCGCATGCTGGGGTACTGCGCGGCGAGCACCGCGGGGTCGCCGAAGCGCTCGTGCAGGACGGTGGGGGTCACGGTGGCGGCGTCTCCCCACGCCGCGACCGGGCCGCCCCCGGCGAACGAGGGCAGGGCAGCGGGGATCACGAGGGGGACGACGCCTCCGGCGCGCTCCTGCTCGAGAGCGAGGTCGCGCAGCCACGACACGAGGAAGCCCTCGCAGTCGTAGAGGAACGACGCGGTGGGCGCGAACACCTGCAGGTCGCCGGTCCACCCCAATCGCTCGTCGCGCTGCGGGCAGTCCGTCGGCAGCGCGAGGAAGTTGCCGCGCATGCCCCACACGACGTTCTCGTGCAGCCGGTCCAGCATGTCGTGCGACGACGAGAACCACCCGGTGCGCTCCATGTCGCTGTGCAGCACGACCGCCTCGATCCCGGCGTCGTCGATGTCGATCCCGGTCACCTGGGCGTAGCGGAAGCCGTAGAACGAGAAGCGGCTCTCGAGCACGTCGTCGCCCCCGGACAGGACGAAGGATGCCGTGGCTGTGGCGTTGCGCAACGGGCGGAGGGCGAGCTCGCCCTCGTCGAGCACCTCGGCGTGGCGGATCGTCACGGTGGTTCCCGCGGCCCCGCGCACCGTCAGCCGGAGCCGCCCGACGAGGTTCTGGCCGAAGTCGAGCACCTCGCCGCCGGACGGCGTCGCGAGGCGCGCCTTCACGGGGAGGCTCTCATGCCGACGCACGGGCTCGGCGATCCGAGCCTCGGGGACGGGGACGTTCTCGTGCCCGGGGCGGGAGACGACCCCCACGCGCGCGGGCGCCCACCGCCGCAGGTCGTCGGAGGCGGCGGCATCCGGGGTCGACCAGGGGGCGCGTCGACGCAGGTCCTGGTGCTCGCCCGCGTAGATGCCGCTGTCGACGACCTCGGCGTCGCCGGAGGCCGACCACGAGGCGTCGGTCGCCGCCATCGTCTCGACGGTGCCGTCGTCGAAGGTGACCCGGAGCTGCGCGAGGAACGCGGGCTGATCGCCGTAGATCCGGTCGGTGAAGGTGAAGAAGCCGTAGCGCTCGGTGTACCAGGCGCCGGCCAGGGTCGCCCCGACGACGTTGTCGCCCACGACGAGCAGGTCGGTCACGTCGACGCTCTCGTGCACGAGCCGGTCCCGCGTCGCCGTCCAGCCCGGGGCCAGGACGTCGTCGGACACGGCGCGGCCGTTGATCTCGGGTTCGGCGCTGCCGAGCGCCGTCCACAGCAACCGGGCGTGGCGGACCGGGCGGTCGAGGTGGAACGTCGTGCGCACGAGAGCGGGTTGCGCCTCGCGCTCGGGATCGGCGAGACCGATGGGTGCGGCAACCCACTCGTCGGGGGCGAGGAATCCCGCCTCGACGGCGAGAGGGTCGCTCCAGTCGGTGGTCACCCCGTCGACGCCGCGCACCCGCACGCGCACCTCGCGGCGCTCGCCGGGGGCGAGGGGAACGAACGGCCAGGCGACGAGGGACGACTCGGCTCCCTCGAGCGTCACGGTGGTCCCGCCGTCGGTGGCTTCGGCGCCGGCCTGGAGCCAGTCGGGGGTGGTCGTCTCCGTGCGCCACGTCAGGCGCGGGGTCGATGTGGCCACGAACGGCGAGTCGCTGCGCAGCTCGGCTCTCACGGCGGCCACGCGGGTGTCGGCGGTCATGCGTCGTCTCCTTCGGAGATCCAGTGGGTCGCGTCGACCCGGCCGTGGTGGGCGTAGATGCCGATGACGCGCCCCGTGAACGATTCGGTCACCTCGGACGACAGGAAGCGCCCGTCGACCTCGGCCAGGTCGATCCTCTCGCCGTCGACGGTGGCCGCGAGGTGAAGAGCGTGGATGCCGGGGGCGAAGCTCACCGCGGACGAGCCGGGACCGCAATCGATGTGCAGGGTCGGCGTGGGGCTCGACAGCGGGCGGCGCCACTCCTGGACGAGGTCGCCCACGACAGCGCGGGCGACGAGTTCGCCCGCGCCCGCCTCGACCTCGACGTGGAAGCGCTCGTCGTACCGCACGGCCAGACCGCCGACCCCCGCCGACACATCGATCTCGACCGAGGTGCGCTGCGCGAGCTGTACCTGACGCCGTCCCACGAAGACCGGGCGCGGATCCCCGAGCGTCGAGCCGTCGGCATCCAGGCGCATCCATCCCGGCCGCGAGGCGAGGTCGGCGTGGTCGGTGGGGAGCGCGCGCACGGCGATCCACTCCCCGTCGAGGGGCGCGTCGGGCGAGAAGGCGACCTCGACGCGGGCACCTGGGCGCGGGTTCAGCGGGACGGGCTCGATGGTGGGCCAGCCGTCGGACTGCCAGGCGACGCGCGTGACGAAGGTCTCACGGCCGAGAGCCGAGAACGCGCGGGTCATGCCCCGCGGGCGGACGCCCAGCAGCACGCACACCCAGTCGCCGTCGGGGCCGACGACGAGGTCGCCGTGGCCGGTGTTCTGCACGGGCCGTGTCGTCGACCGCGCCGAGACGAGCGGGTTGCCCGGGGCCGCCTCGAAGGGGCCCTCCGGTGACTGCGCACGTGCCAGCGAGACGCCGTGCCCGCGCTCGGTCCCGCCCTCCGCGATGAGCAGGTACCAGCGCCCGTCGATGTCGTACAGGTGGGGCGCCTCGGGGAACATGCCGCCCACGCCCGACCACAGCGACCGCGGCTCTTCGAGAGCGCGGTGCGTGTCGAGGTCGACGCGCGCCTGCTGGATGCCGGTGTGCGTCCCCGCCTCCGGACCACCGAGGATCAGCCCCGAGTACGTGATGTACGTCGTGCCCTCGGCATCCCACGCGATGTCGGGATCGATCCCGTCGAGCGAACGCGCACCGTCGGGGGCCGTGATGAGGTCGCCGTCACTCCACGGGCCCGCCGGATCCGTCGCGGTGAAGTGCAGCATGCCGCGTCCCATCGCATCGGTGACCACGACGTGGAAGACCCCGTCGCGATACCGGAGCGTCGGCGCCCACGCGCCCCCCGCGGTCGGCACGTCCTCGACACCGAGCTGTCCTGGACGCGTGGCGACATGGCCGATGAGCTCCCACTCCACGAAGTCGGTGGAGCGGTGGATCGGGATGCCGGGGAGGTACTCGAACGTCGAGGTCGCCAGGTACCACGCGTCGCCGACGCGAACGGCCGACGGGTCGGGGTGGAAGCCCGCGATGAGCGGGTTGGGCAGGGCTGCGGTCGTCATGGTCCTCAGGGGTGTGTCGAGCGGGTCAGGCGGCGAAGAGGCGACCGAGCTCGGCGGCCAGGGCCACCGCGCGGGGGTCGCCGCCGCCGGGCCAGGCGCCGCGCACGATGGTCCAGGCGAAGGCGATGCCGGTCTCGGGGTCGACGCAGGCGAGACCGCCCGCGGCGCCGTCGTGGCCGAACGCGCTCGCGCCGCCGAACGGCATCGCCGGCGTCGGCTTCTGGAACACGATCGCGTGGGCGCGGTCGTGCTGACCGAGCACCTCGTCGTAGCCGTGCACCTGCTGCTGCCCGATCTGCGCGACGGTGTCGGCCGAGAGGAAGGGTGCGGCATCGTCGACACCGGTGACGGCCGCCGCGAGCAGGCGCGCGATGCCGCGCGCGCTGCCGGTGCCCGAGGTCGCCGGGTGGCCGTAGCGCCAGCTGCGCGGGTCGTTGGCGAACTCGGGGGTCGGCGGGGCGCTGCCGAAGACGCGCACGCCGAGAGCCGTCGAACGGCGGTCACCGGCGCCCGCCGCCGGGGGCGTCATCGGCTGGAGGTCGACGCGGCGGTGCTCCTGATCGGCGGGGAGTCCGAGGAAGAAGTCCACGTCGTGCGGGGCGCGGATCTCGTCCTCGTAGAACGCGTGCATCGTGCGGCCCGTCACCCGGTGGACGAGCTCGGCGCCGAGGTTGCCGATCGTCACGCCGTGGTAGCCGAAAGCGCTCCCGGGATGCCAGATCGGCCGGGTCGCGGCCAGGCGTGCGGCCGCGGTCGGCTGGTCGAGCGCGTCGAAGCGATCGAGCGGGGGATCGGTCTGCGGCAGGCCTGCCTGGTGCGAGAGCAGCTGCCGCACGGTGACGTTCTGCTTGCCGGCGGCGGCGAACTCGGGCCAGTGGTCGGCGACGAGATCGTCGAGGTCGAGAAGGCGGCGCTCGACGAGCAGACCGACCGTGATGCCGATGGTGTTCTTCGTGACCGAGAACGGCACGAGCACCGAGTCCTCGACCAGGTCTTTGCCGCCCCACACGTCCAGCACCGGTCGGCCGCGGTGGAACGCGGCGGCCTGGAACGACAGCTCGGGGTCGCCCGCCAGGGCGGCGTCGAGGCGCGCGACCGCCTCGGCCAGCCGCTCGTCGGCGTGACCGTGCAGGTGCTCCGCGGCGAGGGGGTTCACGCCGGCACCGTCCAGACCGTGGTCAGCGGCGTCTCGACGACCGACGCGCCCGCGAGCAGCGTGTAGTCACCGGCCTCGGTGACCCACGCGCCGTCCCAGTGCGCGAGGCGCCGCAGGGGCACGGCGATCCGCGCCTCGACGCTCTCGCCCGGTCCCGCCTCGACGGCCTGGAACCCGACGAGCCAGCGCGCGGGACGCTCGACGCTCGAGTCGGCGCGCTCGGCGTACACCTGCACGACCTGACGGCCGGGGCGCTGACCGGTGTTGGTCACCCGGACGACGAGCTCGTCGCCGTCGCGCTCCGCGGCATCCCACGACCAGGCCGTGTAGCCGAGGCCGTGCCCGAACGGGAAGGCCGGCGCGGTGCCGCTGCGCAGCCACGCGCGGTAGCCGACGTGGATGCCCTCGTCGTAGCGCAGCGCGCCGTCGGTGGGGGTGACGTCGAGCACCGGCACGTCGGCCATGCGCGCGGGCCACGTGGTGGGCAGACGCCCGCCGGGCTCGGCGGCACCGGTGAGGACGGCGGCGAGGGCGCTGCCGAACTCCTGACCCCCGAAGTAGCCCTGCACGACGGCAGCGACGTCTCCTGCCCACGGGAGCACGACGGGGGAACCGGCGTTGACGATGACGATCGTGCGGGGGTTGGCCCGCACGACGGCGCGGACGAGATCGTCCTGGCGCCCGGGGAGATCGAGCGAGGTGCGGTCGTAGCCCTCGGACTCCACCTTGGAGTTCGTACCGACGACCACCACGGCCACCTCCGCGGCGGCGGCGGCGGTGACCGCGCGAGCGATGAGCTCGTCGGGGTCGGTCCGCTCGGGGGCGATGCCGAGCGTCGCGCTCATCGCGCCGGAGAGCACGCCCGAGCCATCGCGGGAGAACTCCGCTCGCACCGCGATCTCGCGCCCGGCCTCGACGGTGACGGTGGCCGTGACCGAGGGCGGGTTGAGGAACGCCGCTCCCAGGTCGCTGCCCTCGAGGATGGGGTTGTCATCGAGCACGAGCTCGTCGTCCACGAACACCCGCGCGGGGTTCGCGCCGGCGAAGCCCAGCTCGATCGCCCCCGACTGCTCGGGGGTGAAGACGGTGTCGAAGACCACCGTCCGGCTCGTCTCGATGGGCGCGTCGCCGCCGAACCAGACCAGCGCGGACGAGCGCCGGTCCTCCGCGAACAGCTCCGCGCCTTCGGCATCCAGGAAGCGCACGCGCAGACCCGGCTCTCCCGTGACAGGGTTGCGCATCCGCGACAGCGGCAATTCGGCCACGCCCTCCTGCACGACCGCGCCGATCTCGTAGGTGACGCGGTCGTCGCCGAAGGCCTCGCGCAGACCGGCGAGGGGCGACACGATGTGCGCGGGGATGACCGTCGCGCTGCCCCCACCCTGCGTGCGCGCGTCGCGGGCGTTCTGGCCGATGACGGCGACGGATGCCACCGACCCGGTGTCGAGGGGGAGGATGCCGTCGTTGCTCAGCAGCACCGTGCCGGCGATCGCCGACTCGCGCGCGAACCGGGTGGCATCCACCGGGGCGGGCTCGATCTCGGTCGCGGTCTCGAGAGCGCCGACGCGCTCGGCCAGCAGCAGCAGGCGGAGCACCTTGCGGTCGAGGTCGGCCTCGCGCACGCGGCCGTCGCGCACGGCGTCGACGAGGTCGGCCCATGCGGGGGCAGGTCCGGGCATCGCGAGGTCCTGAGCGGCGGCGACGGCGTCGAGCGATCGCACCGCAGTCCAGTCGCTGATCACCACACCGTCGAAGCCCCATTCCGAGTTCAGCGGGGTCTCGAGCAGATCGTTCTCGGTCATCGTCACGCCGTCGACCGCGTTGTACGAGCTCATGATCGACCAGGCACCGGCGTCGACCGCGCGCTCGAAGGGAGCGAGGTACAGCTCGCGGAGCGCCCGCTCGTCCACCTGCACGTCGACGGTGAAGCGGTCGGTCTCGGAGTCGTTGGCGACGTAGTGCTTCGGCGTGGCGGCGACGCCATTGTCCTGGAGACCGCGGACGTAGGCGGCCGCGAGCTCGGCCGTCAGCTCGGGGTCTTCGCTCAGGCATTCGAAGTGGCGGCCCCCGAGCGGAGAGCGGTGCAGGTTGATGGTCGGTCCGAGCACGACGTCGACGCCCTTGCGGCGGGCCTCGGAGGCGGTAGCGGCCCCGTACCGGTATGCCATGTCGACATCCCACGACGCGGCCAGGGCCGAACCCGACGGCATGTTGAGGGAGGGCTCGCGCTCGTCCCAGCGGGGACCGCGGACGCCGGCGGGGCCGTCCGAGAGGGTCATCGCCCGCAGTCCGATATCGGGGAGGGGAACGGTGGTCCAGAAGTCGGCGCCCTGGACGAGCGCCGCCTTCTGCTCGAGGGTCAGCGACGAAAGCAGCGGGACGAGGTGGGCGGTGGCGGACGAGTCGGTCACGAGTGTCTTTCCGGTGGGGGTGGGGGTCAGGATGCCGAGAGCAGGGCGCGGCGCGCGGCGCGGCGCTCCTCCTGGCGGTCGGGGTCGGGCACGGGCGCGGCCATGAAGAGCCGCTGCGTGTACGGGTGCTCGGGGGCGGAGGTGACGCGGTCCGCGTCTCCGGTCTCGACGATCTCGCCCTTGTACATCACGGCCACGCGGTGGCTGATGTGACGG
>JAQSXO010000053.1 GCA_029256625.1 Cellulosimicrobium sp.
CGAGGAGGTCGGCGACGCGCTCGTGTGGGCGCGCGTGCGCTGGAGCTACCGCGACGAGTACGCGAACGAGCAGGAGGCGCAGGAGGTCCGGTACCTGCTCCGCCGCGCGCGGGACACGTTCGAGGTCTGTGTCGTCGCACCGCTGGCCACCTGACGGGGCCGTCTCAGCACACGCTGCCCTCGGCCACGACCGGGCCGGTTCGCGGGGCAGTGCCGTCGGGACGCGGCGGGAGGTAGTCGAGTCGCACCCCGTCCCCGGCCGGTACGGCCAGGACCGCGGAGTCCGCCGACTCGCGCGCCCAGTCCCGCGGGACGAGGAAGTACGTGCCTCCCGCCTGCTGCAGGAGCACGAGGCCGTCGTACCGGTGGCCGAAGGCCGCGCCGTCGGGCCCGCACCGGCCCGCGGTCACCCCCGGCGCGACGAGCTGGAGGTCGGCGGTGCTCCGGACCACGACCCCGGCGTAGTCCGCGAGCTCGGCCTCGAACTGGCGTCCGCGGCTCTCCCCCACCTCGGCCGAGTAGTTCGCCACCGCCCAGAAGAGCGACACCGCGACGAGCGTGAACACCGCCGCCCACTCGGCGAGGCGCGCCCCGACGGACGGCGTCCGCCACTCGGGTCGGGTCCGCCGCAGCTCCGACCGCCACGTCTGCACGACGGCGACGAGCGCCAGGACCCCGAGCGCGAGGCACACCGGCGCGACCCAGCTCGGGACGCCGTCGGCGAGCCCGGTGCCGGGCCAGACGGCCTGGAACAGACCGAACACGACGAGCATCGTCCCGACCGCACCGATCCCGAGGAGCGCACGCGGACCGAGCCGCCGTGCGCCGGGGGCGCGGGTCGATCCGCCCCGCGCCCACAGGGACACGAGGACGACGACCGCCACCGCGGCGAGCGGCAGCAGGAGCCCGTCCTGCGCCTGGACCATGTAGTCCGTCGACGTGAGCTGCAGGGACGTCACGTCCACACCGAAGTAGTAGTAGAAGAACATGGCGCGCTGCCGGCCGAAGAAGTAGAGCAGCCCGGCGATCAGACCTGCGGGCGCCACGATCTCGGTCGCGATCCGAGCGAGGCGCGGCACGTCCGACCTCGGGTCCTCCGCGCTCGGCTCGTCGCTCGTCGCGGGCCGGCGGTCGCTGTCGATCATGGCGCGCCGTCCGCCCCGTCGGCTCCTCCGCCCTCGTGCTCCGGGTCTTCACCGTCGTCACCGGGGGCGTCCTCACCGCCGCTCTCGCTGCCTGTCTCCGCGCCGGTCCCGGTCTCGGTCCCGGTCTCTGTCTCCGTCTCGACCGTGGTCCCCGCCTCGGGCTCCTCGGCTCCCCCTGGTTCGCTCGTGCCGGGGCTGCAGTCCGCGAGCAGCACGACGGTCGAGCCGCGTGGGATGGAGAAGCCTCCCTCCCTCCACGGCGGGTCGGAGCCCAGGTACGTGCAGGCGCTGTCCGCGTCGTCCGCCTCGGGAGGTTCCGAGACGACCGTCACGCAGAGCGTCCCGCCGCAGTTGACCGTCATCTCGTCGAGGAAGTCCTGGCGCACACCCGTGAAGGGCAGCCCGTCCTTCTGCGCGGCGGTCGCCATGGCGACCGGTGATCCCCCGCTCCCGCCACCACCACGGGGACCCTCGGGCTTCTCCGAGCTCTCCGCGTCGGGGAACGTCGGCGGCGAGGTGGTGGCCTCGTCGGTCGCCTCCGGCTCCACGCTGCTCGACACCTGCTGGGCCGGGCCGTCGGCACCCCAGCTGCACGCTGCGATACCGCACACGACCGCGGTGCTGAGCAGCACCCCGACGGTCGCGCGTCCTACCCGGTGTCGTCGTCCACCTGGTCCTGCGTCCTGCGTCGCCAGCACCATCGCTCGGCCCTCCTCATGGTCCTCATACGACGAGGGAGACGGCTCGCGAACGGGGTGATACGGCGGGTCCGTCCTGATTCAGTGGAAGTCGCGCGACGACGTCGCGACCTGGAGCGAGAGCGGGGCGAGGTGCTCCGCGACGAGGTTCGTGGCGCCGTCGGCCCGCTCGAGCCGACCGCGCACGACGAGCGCCGCCGACCCGCGCGCGACCTTCCGGAACCGCTGCCACAGCCCGGGCGAGCACACGACGTTGAGGATGCCCGTCTCGTCCTCGAGCGACAGGAACGTCACACCCCCGGCCGTCCCGGGCCGCTGGCGGTGCGTGACGACGCCGCCCACCGCGACGCGCGACGACGGGTGCGGGCGCGTCCCCGGCACCTCGCCCGCCGCGCGCTCCGCCTCGTCGACCTGCTCGATCTCGCGCGACACCTCGACCGCCCCGACGACGGTGAGCACGCCCGCCGCCGTCAGACCGTCGCGCACGTACTGCGTCGGGTAGGAGTCGGCGGACACACCCGTGGCCCAGACGTCGGCGACGGCGGTCTCGACGTCGGTCATGCCGGGCAGCGCCGGGGCCTCGACCCCGACGCTCACGCCCGGCAGCGTCCCCGGGCCCTCCTGCGCGAGCGCGCCCGCCGCCCACAGCGCCTCGCGTCGCGTCACGCCGAGGCAGTCCGTCGCGCCGGCAGTCGCGAGCCCCTCGAGCTGGGCCGTGGTGAGGTCGACGCGCCGCACGAGGTCGCGCAGGTCGCTGAACGGCCGCCCCTCCCCCGGCGTCCCGCGCGCCGCGACGACGCGCTCGGCCGCGTCCTTGCCGAGCCCGCGCACGCTCGCGAGCCCGAGCCGCACGGCGAGCGTCAGGTCAGGCTCCGGCCCGAACGCGGTGTCGACCCGCACCTGTCCGCCGAGCACGCGGCTGTCGCCCGTCCGGGCCCCAGGACGGTCGGTACCCGCAGGGGCGGCGGGCGCAGCCGCACGGTCGGCGGGCAGCCGTTCGACCGTCGCCTCGACGTCGGACGCGTTGACGTCGGGGCGCAGCACGGTGACGCCGTGGCGGCGCGCGTCCGCCACGAGAGACTGCGGCGAGTAGAACCCCATGGGCTGCGCCGCAAGCAGCCCGGCGTAGAACGCGGCGGGGTGGTGCACCTTGAGCCACGAGCTCGCGTAGACGAGGAACGCGAACGAGTACGCGTGCGACTCGGGGAACCCGAAGTCGGCGAACGCCTTGAGCTTGTCGTAGATCTCCTCGCGCACCGCCGGGTCGGTGACCCCCTTCTTGCGCATCCCGTCCATGAGCCGCCCGCGCAGCTCCTCCATCCGCTCGACGGACCGCTTGGACCCCATCGCGCGCCGGAGCTGGTCGGACTCCTTCGGGGAGAAGCCCGCGACGTCGATCGCCATCTGCATGAGCTGCTCCTGGAACAGCGGCACGCCGAGCGTCTTGCCGAGCGACTTCTTCAGCAGCGGGTGCAGGAACGTCACCTTCTCCCGCTTGCGCGCGCGGTTGATGTACGGGTGCACGGACCCGCCCTGGATGGGACCCGGGCGGATGAGGGCGACCTCGATGACGATGTCGTAGAACGTCCTCGGTCTCAGGCGCGGGAGCGTCGCCATCTGCGCGCGCGACTCGACCTGGAACACGCCGACGGTGTCGGCCGCGCACAGCAGGTCGTACACCGCCGGGTCGTCCTCGGGCAGCGTGTGCAGCGCGAGGCGCGGGCCGCCCTCGTGCCGCTCGACCAGGTCGAACCCGATGCGCAGCGCCGTGAGCATCCCGAGCCCCAGGAGGTCGAACTTCACGAGCCCCGCGTCCGCGCAGTCCTCCTTGTCCCACTGCAGGACCGTGCGCCCCTCCATGCGCGCCCACTCGACGGGGCACACCTCGATGACGGGGCGGTCGCACATGACCATGCCGCCCGAGTGGATGCCCAGGTGCCGCGGGAGCCGCAGCATCCGGTCGGCGAGGTCGAGCACCGCGTCCGGGATCTCGCCCTCCTGCGCGGCCGACGGCGGCCGGTGCGCGGGCACGACGTCGTGCGTGTCGTCCGCGCGCAGGATCTCGCCCTCGTCCACGGCGAGCGGGTCGACGACGCGTCCGCCCCGGCCGCTCAGGTCGGGCGACCAGTCGCTGCTCCCCCACAGCCGTGCCGCCGCGGCGTCCTTCCGGGCGGTCCGCGTCGTGACCGGGCTCGGGGACGAGGCGCTCTTCGCGGCGAGCGCGCGCTCCTTGGCCTTGCGGTCGGCCGCGGGCGACGACGGGTCGGGGCCGCGCAGCGACCCCCAGCGCTCGATGGACTTGCTCCACGCGTCGGCCTGCCCGACGTCGTACCCGAGCGCCCGGGCGGCGTCGCGCACCGCGGACTTCGGCCGGTAGGAGATGACGTTCGCGACCTGCGCGGCGTGCGTGCGCCCGAACTTCCCGTAGACGTGCTGGATGACCTCCTCGCGCCGCGCGGACTCGATGTCGATGTCGATGTCCGGCGGGCCGTCGCGCTCGGGCGCGAGGAAGCGCTCGAACAGCAGGCCGTGCTTCACCGCGTCGACGGCCGTGATGCCGAGCGCGTAGCAGACCGCGGAGTTCGCGGCCGACCCGCGGCCCTGGGCCAGGATCCCGTTGACGCGGCAGAACTCGACGAGGTCGTAGACGACGAGGAAGTACCCCGGGAAGTGCAGGTCCTCGATGACCCGCAGCTCGTGGTCGATCTGCGCCCACGCGCCCGCGACCGTCTCCCGGCCACGCGGGCCGTAGCGGTCCTCGCCGCCGCGGCGCACGAGCTCACGCAGCCACGTGGCCTCCGTGTGCCCGTCCGGCACGGGGTACGGCGGGAGGTCGGGCGCGACGAGGTGCAGGTCGAACGCGCACTCGTCCCCCAGCGCGGCCGCGGTCGCGACGGCCTGCGGGTGCCGGGCGTGGCGGGTGAGCATCTCCGTCGCCGAGCGCAGGTGCGTCGTCGGGGCGCCGGGGAGCCACCCGTCGAGGTCGTCGAGCGACGAGCGGGCGCGCACCGCGGCGAGCGCCCCGGCGAGGTCGGCGTCGCGCGGGTTGGCGTAGTGCGCGGCGGTCGTCGCGACGAGCGGGAGCCGGGCGTCGGCGGCGAGGTCCGCGAGCGCCGCGTGCAGGTCGGCGTCGCGCGGGTCGTCGGTCACGGTGATCTCGACGGCCACGTTGCCCGCGCCGAACACGGCGACGAGCCGGTCGAGCTCGCGGCGCGCCGCGGCGCGGCCGGACGTGACGAGCGCGCGCCGCACGAAGCCCTTGCGGCACCCGGTGAGCACGAGCCACTGCCCGGCGGCCTCCTCCCCGAGCTGCTCGAGGCGGTAGTCGGCGGCGCCCTTGGTGCCGGTCGCGAGGTGCGCGGTCGCGATGGCGCGCGACAGGTTGCGGTAGCCCTGAGGGCCGCGCGCGAGCACGAGCAGGTGGGTCGAGCGCGGGTCGGGCACGCCGGTGGGCGGGTCGAGCACGGGCGGCCCCGCGGGCGTACGCCCGTGCTCGACGACCGGCAGGTGCAGCTCGGCCCCGAAGACCGTGGGGAGCCCGACCTTGCGCGCGGCCTCGGCGAAGCGCACGACGCCGTACAGACCGTCGTGGTCGGTGAGCGCGAGCGCCGACAGCCCGAGCCGCGCGCCCTCGGCGGCGAGCTCCTCGGGGTGGGACGCGCCGTCGAGAAAGCTGAACGCGGAGTGGGCATGGAGCTCGGCGTACCGAGGGGTGGTCGTCCGGTCAGTCATAGAGGCCCTCCACGGTCCAGCGCCCGCGGGCGCTCGCGAGGAGGAGCCCGCGGCCGTCGTCGAGCAGGATCTGCACGTGCACCCGGCGCCGCGGCGCGGGGGACCACCAGCGCTCGGCGAGCGGCCACGGCCCGGCCCAGTCCACGACGGCGCGCGCGGCCCCCGGGCCAGGCAGCGCCGCCTCGTCCCGGGGCGCCGCCGGACGGCGCGGACCCTCGTCCGGCACGGCGGCGGGCCATCGCACGGTCGTGGGCTCGCCGCTCATCGCGAGGCGCGCGTCGACGACGACGGGCCGCCCCGCGGCGTCGAGCACGACGACGTCCTGCGGCTCGACGGGCACGACCGCCGGCGCGGGGCTCGGCAGCGCGCCGGGCCACGGCAGGGATGGGTCGCGCGGGCGCGCGACGTCCTCGCCGAACGGCACGAGGTGCACGCGGTCGGTCGCGTCGCGGCCGCCCTGGACCTCGACGCGCAGGACGGCGTCGCCGCCGAGGATGCCCTGCACGCGCCCGAGCGCGCGGTGGGCCCGCGCGTCCTCGCCGCTCGACGCGCCCCACAGGCGTGGCTGCTCCGCCCCTGCGGGGACGACCTCCTCGGCCGTGAGGGACAGGCGGGCCAGCGGCGCGACGTCGGGCACGACGTCGGCCCCGCCGGGCGAGCCGCCGCGCTCGCCACCACGCCTGCCACCGCGCGCGGACCGGGCCGCGCGGGCGGCGCGGACGCTGGTCGTGGTGAGCCAGCCCTCGAGCTGCCACCGGACCTTGTCCGTGAGGCGCGCGGGGCTCATCGCGCCCGGCCCGTCGAGCCGCCAGGTGCGCTCCAGGTCGTCGCCCTCCGTGGTCCGCGCGGTGATGCGCAGCCGCCCGGCGACGAGCGAGCGCGCGACGAGCTGGTCGTGCAGGTCCTCGGAGAGCCGGCGCGCGGCGAAGGTCGCGACGTCGACGCGCTCGGCGGGCGGGTCGAGCTCGGTGCTCACCGCGACGTCGGGCTCGACGCGGCGCCGCGCGGGCGGGCGCAGGTCCTCGCCGCGCGCGAGCCGGTGCGCCCAGGCGCCGAGGTCGCCGAAGCGTCCCTCGACGGTCGCGGGCGGCAGGGCCGCGAGCGCCCCGAGGGTGCGCACGCCGAGCCGACCCAGGAGGTCCACGAGCTCGTCGATCGCGACGGCGGCGTCGGGGCGGGCGGCGACGTGCGCGAGGTCGCGCGCGGGCCGCGGCGCGAGGAACGCGGCGGAGCGGCCGGGCGGAACGACGGCGGCGTCCCGCGCGGCGAGCACGGCGGCGAGGATGCCGTCGGCGACGCCCACCTGGCTCTCGTGGCCGGTGCGCTCGGCGACGCGCGCGACGAGCGCCTCCGCGAGCGCGGCGTCGGACCCGTGGTACCGGCTCGCCCCGGCGGCGGGCAGGAGCAGCAGGCCGGGCCGGGTGATCTCCAGCCCCGCGACGACGGTCTCGGCCGCGAGCGCGACGGGCTCGAACTCGCGGGCGTCGCGCGCGTCGTCGACGTCGAGCAGCTCGAGCTCGGGGCAGCACTCGCGGGCCCGGCGACGGCGCATGCCCCGGCGCACGCCCTGGGCGCGCGCGGTCGCGGAGACGGCGACGACGCGGCGGCCGTCGTGCGTCGCGGCGGGGACGTGCGCGGGGACGTCGCGCACCGCCATCGCCGCGAGCACCGGCCAGTCCGGCACCCACAGGGCCGCCGTGCGGGTCGGGCTCGTGCTCATCCGACGAGCCGGAGCCGGGAGGGCCGGTCGGGGTCGTCGACCCGGGCGGGGACAGGGCCGGCGTCGGCGACCACGGCCTCGGCGTCGGGCCCGGTGCCCCGGGCGTCCTCGGCGAGGAACGCGGGCCAGTCCTCGTGGGCGAGCGGGAGCTCGACCTCGACCCGCGTGGGGCGTGCGGCACCCCCGCGGCCCGCGCGCTCGACGACGAGGGTGCGGCGGCGCAGCCAGCCCGCCCCGCGGTCCGCGCCGGACCAGCCGCCGCCCGTCACGGTGAGCGCGACGTGCGCGCCCGGCCACGCCCCGGCGGCGACGATCAGAGCGCCGCGCTCGCGCGCCCGGGCGGCGAGGCGCCGCCGGTCGGTGTCGGTGAGGGCGGCGTCGGGCCCGACGACCACGACGTCCAGGCCGTCGACGAGCGCCGAGATCGCGAGCGCCGCGTCCGGCCCGGGCCGCGGGACGAGGACGACGCGGTCGAGGTCCGCACCGACGTCGGCGGCCGCGAGCAGCCCGACCGCGGGAAACCCGACGGCGGCGGTCCACGCCCCGGACCGCGACGGCCGCGCGACGAGCGCGAGCAGGAGGCTCGTCGACCCTCGCACCGCGAGCACGGTGCCACGCTGCAGGGTGCCGAGCGGCAGGAGCGGGGCGAGCGCGTCGTGCACCGGCCACGCCCTCTCGTCCGGGATCGCGTCCCGGCTCGCGTCCCGCACCGCGACGTGGCGGCCGCGGGCGCGCGCCGGGCGCTCGGCCGGCACGACAGGAGCCGGCCGGGCGACCGGCGGCGAGGAGACGTCGGCGAGCGGGACGTCGGCGAGCGGGACGTCGGTGAGCGGGACGTCGGTGAGCGGTGCTGCCGGGACCACTGGGGCGGCGACCGGGCGGTGTCGGCGGACGCCCGTACGCTCCTCCGCACGGCGCAGGACGGCGCGGGCGCGCTCGGCCTTGTCGACGGCCGCGGCCGTCGGGCCTGGTCTCCCCGCCCGTTCGGCGGGGTCGGCGAGAAGGGTCATCTCGCCTCCCGGGATGCTGCTCGGACGGGACGCGCACCGCGCGTCGACTGCTGGGGGCGTCGTGCTGCACCCGCCATCGTTCGAACAGGCGTTCGAACACTTCCAGTGAACGACCGCCGTCGCGGGGTGTCAACTCCGCAGGTGAGAGCCGTCGGCTTCGTCCGAGATGCCCGCCGCAACTCTCGACCGCCACTCGAAGGTTGACCCCAACCCTCGACCTCTACCTGAACCTCCTCCCTGCCGAACATGGGGTCGCAGCCCGTCCGGCGTGCGGCACGAGCCACGAGCCACGAGCCACGACCGCATGCTCGGCGGGCGCGGGCGCAGGCTCGGCATCCGACCCTCGCCCGCACGAGCAGCCCGGGGATGGCAGGCTGACGCCATGGACGCCCGCACGACCCTGCCCACGCTCGGCTCGCTCACCTGGGAGCCGGCGCTCGACCACCTCGATCTCGTCGCCCCCGTGACCGCCGACGCGCTGCGCCGCTGGGCCGAGGCCGACCCGGACGTCGCGGCGCTCGTCGCCGTGACGGAGATCGACCCCGACCTCGCGGACACCGCGACGCTCAACGCCGCGTTCGACCTCCCCGTCGAGGCGTCGGCGAACTGCGTCGTCGTGGGCGGCGCACGCGCGGGCGACGAGCGGGTCGCCGCCGCCGTGGTGCGCGCGCACACGCGCGCCGACGTCAACACGCGCATCCGCAAGCTGCTCGACGTGCGCAAGGCGTCGTTCCTGCCGACCGACCGCGCGACGGCGGAGTCCGGGATGGAGTACGGCGGCATCACGCCCGTCGGGCTCCCGGACGGGTGGCGCGTGCTCGTCGACTCGCGCGTCGTGACGGACGGCGCGCTCGCGCTGATCGGCAGCGGGGTGCGGCGCTCGAAGCTGCTCCTCCCCGGCGACCTGCTGGGGCGCCTGCCCGGCGTCGAGGTCGTCGAGGACCTGGCCGTCCCGGTCGCCTGACCCGCCCAACCCGCCGAGCACGACATGAAGGTCGCCACAGGCTTCTTGGCGACCTCCATGTCGTGTTCGGCGGGAGATCGTCAGCGTTCGAGGATGACGAGCCGCTGCGTCGCGCGCGTCATCGCGACGTAGCGGTCCACGGCGCCCTCGACGCCGTCGCCGAATTCCTGCGGGTCCACGAGGACGACGAGGTCGAACTCGAGGCCCTTCGCCGTCTCGGGCGTGAGCACCCGCACGCGCGACGCCCCGTCCTCGCCGAGCCTCGCCGAGATCGACTCGGTCGACGCCGCGACGAACCCCGCGTCGCCGATCACGCAGGCCGTGCCCTCGGCGTGCTCGGCGAGCCAGCCGTCGAGCACCCCGTCGAGGCCCGCGACCGGGGCGTAGGCGACCGGCACGCCCGTGCTGCGCACCGAGGTCGGGACGTTGGCGTCCGGGAGCGCCGCCCGGATGACGGGCTCCGCCGCCGCCATGACCTCCTGCGGCGTGCGGTAGTTGACGCTCAGCGACGCCTCCGCGACCCGGTCGAACCCGACGCGCCCGAGCCGCTCGCGCCACCCCTCCGCGAACCCGTGACGCGCCTGCGCGCGGTCCCCGACGACCGTGACGCTGCGTGACGGGCAGCGGCTCAGCACCATCTGCCACTCGGCGTCGGTGAGCTCCTGCGCCTCGTCGACGACGACGTGCGCGAACGGGCCGGCGAGCCGGTCGGGCGTGGCGGTGACCATCGCCCCTTCGTCGACGAGCGCGTCGCGCAGGTCCTGCCCCTTGAGCATCGTCATGACCATGAGCTCGCTGTCGTCGGACGCCACGAGGTGGTCGACGACGTCGTCCATGCGGGCCCGCTCGGCCGCCGCCGTGGCCTCGTTGCGGCGACGGCGACGCGACGCCTCCGGGTCGCCCAGGCGCTGCCGGGCGACGTCGAGCAGCGGCAGGTCCGCCGTCGTCCAGGCCTGCGCGTCCGCGCGCTGGAGCGCGCGCACCTCCTCGGGCGTGAGCGACGGCGCGCACAGGCGCAGGTAAGCGGGCACCGACCACAGGTCGGCCACGAGGTCCGTCGCCTCGACGAGCGGCCACGCGCGGTCGAACGCGGCGCCGAGCGCGCGGTGGCCGCGCAGGGCGCGGCGCACGTCGTCGGCGTCGAGGTCCACGGCGTCCTCCGCGGCTCCCCCGCAGGCCTTGTCCACGAGGATCTCGACCAGCGCGCCCCAGACGTCGTCACGCGCCTCGTTGTGCGGGGTGCCGGGGTCCACGGACTCGAACGCCTCCGCCCAGTCGGCGGTGGAGAGCCAGACGTCGACCCACGGCGTCTCGACCTCCATGCCCTCGGTGGGCGGGCGCTCGGAGAACCGCACTGCCGGCTCGATCGCCGCGACGAGGTCGGCGGACGCCTTGAGCCGGGCGACCTCGGGGTCGGTCTCCTCGCGCGCCGTCGCGCCCTCGGGGACGAGGTCGCGCAGCGTGCAGGTCTGCACGCCCTCCTCGCCGAGCCCGGGCAGCACGTCGGCGACGTACGAGAGGTACGGGCGGCTCGGCCCGACGACGAGCACGCCCCCGTGCCCCTCGCCCACCTGGGGGTCGGCGTAGAGCAGGTAGGCGGCGCGGTGCAGCGCCACGACGGTCTTGCCCGTGCCGGGGCCGCCGTCGACGACGAGCGCGCCCCGCGAGCCCGCGCGCACGATCGCGTCCTGGTCGGCCTGGATCGTGCCGAGCACGTCGCGCATGCGCGGCGACCGGCTCGCGCCGAGGCTCGCGACGAACGCCGACTGGTCGTCGAGCGCCGCGCCCGACCCGGCGCCGTCGGGCACGAGCTCCTCGTCCCAGTAGTCCGTGACGCGGCCGCGCGCCCACCGGTACCGGCGCCGCGCCGCGAGACCGAGCGGGTGCGCGGGCGTCGCGGCGAAGTACGGCTCGGCGGCGGGCGAGCGCCAGTCGACGAGCAGCCGCTCCCCCGCCGGGTCCGTGAGGCCCACGCGACCGACGTACACGGGCTCCGACCCGTCGGCGAAGGTCATGCGGCCCAGGCACAGGTCCACGCCGTAGCGCTGGAGCAGCCGCAGCCGGCTGCTGAGCCGGTGGATCTCCTGGTCGCGCTCGAGCGCCTCGGTCCCGCTCCCGCCGGGCGCGCGGCGCGCCGCGTCGAGGCGCTGCGAGAGGTCCGCGACGGAGTGCTCGAGGCTCGCCGCGATCGCGGCGAAGTGCCGCTCGTCGGCGTCGACGAGCGCGGGGTCCGCCTTCGCGGCCAGGCGGTCGGGGAGGTCGAAGATCCGGGCGGCGCCCGGGGCCGGACGGGCGGTCGGGTCGGTCGTGCGGTCGGCGGTCACGGGGGCGTCGGGCAACGTCATCAGCTCCGGTCCGAGGTCGAGCGGGACGGCGCGGACCGACGGCGGCCCGCGCACGAACGGAGATTCTGCGCCCCCAGGGGGGCCTTGCCGCAAGACCCCCCGTGCGCTATACCTTGGAAAGGGAGGCCGGTCGGCCTCCCTTTCTCGTCCAGTCCTCGACCCGACCGGGGTCGGACCGGCGACCGCGCGCCGAGATGCGAGAAGTGGCCCCGCACCGAGGTCGGTGCAGGGCCAC
>JAQSXO010000054.1 GCA_029256625.1 Cellulosimicrobium sp.
GACACCGAGGACGAGGCCGAGACGGAGATCGAGCAGGAGCAGATCGTCCGGCAGAAGAGGGCCTGACGATGGCCGGATCCCAGCGCGTCTACAAGCAGCGGATCAAGTCGACGCAGTCGCTCAAGAAGATGTTCCGCGCGCAGGAGCTCATCGCCGCGTCGCGCATCGGCAAGGCGCGCGACCGCACCGCCGCCGCGTCGCCGTACGCCCGGGCGATCACCCGGGCCGTGTCGGCCGTCGCGACGCACACGTCGACGAAGCACCCGTTGACGAGCGAGCGGACGGACACCAACCGCGTCGCGGTGCTCGTCGTCGCCTCCGACCGTGGCATGGCCGGCGCCTACTCGGCGTCGATCATCCGTGAGACCGAGCGCCTCGTCGAGCGTCTCGTGGCCGAGGGCAAGGAGGTCGCGCTCTACGGCGCCGGCCGTCGTGCCATCACGTACTACACGTTCCGTGGGCGCGAGCTCGCCGGGTCGTGGTCGTACGGGTCCGACGCGCCCAACTCCGAGGTCGCGGGCGAGATCGCGGACGCCCTGCTCGGGGCGTTCCTCGCCCCGGCGGCCGAGGGCGGCGTGAGCGAGCTGCACATCGTGTACACCCAGTTCGTCAACATGGTCACGCAGCGCCCGCGGGTCGTGCGCATGCTCCCGCTCGAGGTCGTCGAGGGTGTCGCCCCGGCGGGCAAGCACGACGTGCTCCCGCTGTACGACTTCGAGCCGTCGCCCGAGGCCGTGCTCGACGAGCTGCTCCCGCGCTACGTGCGCAGCCGGATCTTCAGCTGCCTCCTCGAGGCGGCGGCGTCCGAGCTCGCGGCACGTCAGCGGGCGATGCACACGGCGACGGACAACGCGGAGGACCTCATCCGCAACTACACGCGGCTGGCGAACCAGGCGCGTCAGGCGGACATCACCCAGGAGATCAGCGAGATCGTCTCGGGTGCCGACGCCCTGGCGGCGTCATGACGGGCCGCACGGCCCGCGCGGCCAGCACCATCACCGACATCCTGACCGACACCGCCGGGGACCACTCCGGCACTGCGAAGCGAGGCCAGCAATGACCGCCACCACCGTGGAAGCACAGGTCGAGCACTCCAGCGGTCCCGGCGTGGGCCGGGTCGCTCGTGTGATCGGCCCCGTCGTGGACATCGAGTTCCCGGCAGACGCGATCCCCGACATCTACAACGCGCTGACCGTCGAGATCGACCTCTCGTCGCAGGGCGAGGGCGAGAAGTCCTTCACGCTCACGCTCGAGGTCGCCCAGCACCTGGGTGACTCGCTCGTGCGTGCCATCGCCCTCAAGCCGACGGACGGCCTCGTCCGCGGTGCCCAGGTCACCGACACCGGCGCGCCGATCAGCGTGCCCGTCGGCGACGTCACCAAGGGCAAGGTCTTCAACGTCACGGGTGACGTGCTCAACGGGGCTCCCGGCGAGACGGTCGAGGTCACCGAGCGCTGGCCGATCCACCGCAAGCCGCCGGCGTTCGACCAGCTCGAGTCGAAGACCACGATGTTCGAGACGGGCATCAAGGTCATCGACCTCCTCACCCCGTACGTCCAGGGTGGGAAGATCGGTCTCTTCGGTGGTGCGGGCGTCGGCAAGACCGTCCTCATCCAGGAGATGATCCAGCGCGTGGCGCAGGACCACGGTGGCGTGTCCGTGTTCGCCGGCGTCGGCGAGCGCACGCGTGAGGGCAACGACCTCATCGTCGAGATGGAGGAGGCGGGCGTCTTCGACAAGACCGCCCTCGTCTTCGGCCAGATGGACGAGCCCCCGGGCACGCGTCTTCGCGTCGCGCTCTCCGCGCTGACCATGGCGGAGTACTTCCGCGACGTGAAGAAGCAGGACGTCCTCCTGTTCATCGACAACATCTTCCGCTTCACCCAGGCGGGCTCCGAGGTGTCGACGCTGCTCGGTCGCATGCCGTCCGCGGTGGGCTACCAGCCGAACCTCGCGGACGAGATGGGTCTGCTCCAGGAGCGCATCACCTCGACGCGTGGTCACTCGATCACGTCGCTCCAGGCGATCTACGTGCCGGCGGACGACTACACCGACCCGGCGCCGGCGACGACGTTCGCGCACCTCGACGCGACGACCGAGCTCTCCCGTGAGATCGCCTCGCGCGGTCTGTACCCCGCGGTGGACCCGCTCGCGTCGACGAGCCGCATCCTCGACCCGCGCTACGTGGGCCAGGAGCACTACGACGTCGCGACGCGCGTGAAGTCGATCCTGCAGCGCAACAAGGAGCTCCAGGACATCATCGCGATCCTCGGTGTGGACGAGCTCTCGGAGGAGGACAAGACGGTCGTCGCGCGTGCGCGCCGCATCCAGCAGTTCCTCTCCCAGAACACCTACATGGCCGAGAAGTTCACGGGCGTCGTCGGCTCGACGGTGCCGCTGAGCGAGACCATCGAGGCGTTCAAGAAGATCGCGGACGGCGAGTTCGACCACGTCGCCGAGCAGGCGTTCTTCAACATCGGCGGCCTCGAGGACCTCGAGCGCAACTGGGCCCGCATCCAGCAGGAGTACGGCGCCTGATCCGACGCGAACGCGGGGCCGGGCCGCTCGGTCCGGCCCCGCGGGCGTCGCACCCGGACCCGGTCCGCGTCATGCGGGCCGGGCGTCGTCCCGGACACCACACCGGGGCATGAACCGCCCATGAAGGAGTTCCAGTGGCACAGCTGAACGTCGACCTCGTGGCGGCGGACCGCAAGATCTGGTCGGGCCGCGCGCAGCGGGTCACGGCCCCCGCGGCGGACGGCGAGATCGGCATCCTCGCGGACCACTCGCCCCTGCTCTCCGTGCTGCGCGAGGGCTCGGTGCGCATCGTGGCCGAGGGCGAGACCCTCGACGTGCACGTCAGCGGCGGGTTCCTCTCCGTCGACTCCAACCAGGTCACGATCGTCGCGGACTCGGTCGAGTCCGTACCGGCCCGCTGACCTTCGCACGACCATGACGCCCCTGGCCTGGCTCGCGATCGGACTCGTCGTCCTCGTCCTTCTCGCGATCGGGCTGGGGGCGTGGCGTCTTCGCGCCCTGTCCCACCGCGTCGGCTCGTTCGAGTGCGGCGCGCGCCGCGCGGGTGCGCCGGGCGCCCCCTGGGTCGCGGGCATCGCGCACTACGGCGTCGGCCGCATCGACTGGTGGCGGCTGTGGTCGGTGTCGATCCGCCCGGCCCGGACGTGGTCGCGCTACGACCTCGTCATCGCCGGCCGCGAGCCGTACGCCGGCGACGGCCCCGACACCTACCTCGTCCGGTGCCGGTACCACGGCCAGGAGTTCGAGCTCACGATGTCGCGCGCCGCGTACGAGGGGCTCGCGTCCTGGCTGGAGGCCGCTCCGCCCGGACGGCGCGACGTCGTCGTCTAGGCGTCGCCCCTGGGCCGAGGCCGCGACCGGACCGCCCCACCCCGACCCCGGAGGAACCCGCCCCATGCGTCTCGTCGTCGCCCGCTGCTCCGCCCGCTACACCGGCCGTCTCTCGGCCCACCTGCCGCTCGCGACGCGCGTGCTCATCGTCAAGGCCGACGGGAGCGTGCTGCTCCACTCCGACGGCGGGTCGTACAAGCCCCTCAACTGGATGAGCCCCCCGTGCTCTCTCGCGGTCCGCGAGCCGTCCGAGGAGGCGCGCGAGCGGGGCGTGACCGAGGTCTGGGCCGTGCAGCACGCGAAGAGCGACGACCGCCTCGAGATCGAGCTCCACGAGGTCCGGCACGACAGCTCGCACGAGCTCGGCGTCGACCCGGGCCTCGTCAAGGACGGCGTGGAGGCCCACCTGCAGGAGATGCTGGCCGCGCAGATCGAGCTGCTCGGCTCGGGGCACACGCTCGTGCGCCGCGAGTACCCGACCGCGATCGGCCCCGTGGACATCCTCGCCAAGGACGCGAGCGGGGCGACCGTCGCCGTCGAGATCAAGCGCCGGGGCGACATCGACGGCGTCGAGCAGCTCACGCGCTACCTCGAGCTGCTCAACCGTGACCCGCTCCTGGCCCCCGTGCGCGGCGTGTTCGCCGCGCAGGAGATCAAGCCGCAGGCGCGCGTGCTCGCGACGGACCGGGGGATCGGATGCCTCGTGCTCGACTACGACGCGATGCGCGGCGTCGACGATGTGGACTCCCGCCTCTTCTGACGCGCGAGTCTCCGGAGCGGAGCCGCCCACCCGCACGAGCAGGCGGTCGTGGCCCGTCCCCGCAGCGGGGACATGCCTCGACCGCCTGCTCGGGCAGTCACGATCGCGGGACCTGCCGACCGATCAGCAGGTGAGCGGCGCGAACGGTGCCGCGTGCTCGGTGACCCGCCCCGCCGCGTCGGTCACCCGGACGGACGCCGTGCCCGCCGCAAGCGACGCGGCGCGTGCGGAGAACGACTGGTAGGCGTTGGCGCCCGGGGCGACGCCCGTGACAGTGCGCGACCCGAACGGCGTCACCATCTCGACGTCCACCGGGTCGCCCACCCCGGCGCCGCCCGTCCCGCCGTACGACGCCCGGACCGCGACGTACGCCGTGCCGGCGAGGCAGCGCGGCACCGCGGTGACGTCGACCTGGGGCGTGGGCACGTCGGTGGAGCGGGACCGCACCTCGAACGAGGCGATGCTCACCGTGCCGCGGTCGGCCCGGAAGCCGACCGTCGGCAGGAGCCCGGCGAGCACGTCGGGGTCGGACGTGTCGAGCGCGCCACCGGTCGTCGTGCCGCCGTACCAGGTCCACTCGCCGTCCTCCTCGGCGAACACGTCGACGCGCGCGCCGTTCACCTGGAGGGCGATCCGGTCGCCGGGGCCGTAGCCCCGCAGGCCGAAGTAGGGCGACGACCCGTCCGCGCCCCCGACGTAGTCGAGGCCTGAGGCGACGTTCGTGTGGTTGAACCACGCGAGCGCGTAGGTGCGGTCCGCCGCGGCGAGGCCGAGGAACAGCGAGTCCTCCTGCGTGCCCGCGCCGGAGAACGCGCCGATCTCCGCGATCACCACGGACGACGGCGTCGCCCGCGCGGTGCGGTGCCCGTACAGCCCCCAGTAGCGCGCGTCGCCGGACGCGGCGAGCACCCCGTCCCCGGCCGCGACGGCGGGCAGCGCCTCGCCGGAGGGTCGCAGCGTCGTGTAGTCCGCGGCCGAGTCGGCGTCGAAGTCGTCGTGCAGCACGACGTCGTCGTACCAGGCCGGGTCGAACGCCAGCCGGGAGGTCGTCGTCGCGCGTGCCTCCTCGGGCGAGCTCGACCCGCCCCAGCGCGCGACGGCGCCGATCCGCGCCTCGCTGCCGGGGACGGCGCCGGGCCCGGGCATGACGTCCCACGACCGGGTCGCCCGGTCCCACGCGCCGAGGTCGAGCGGGCCCGCCTCGCCCACGGCGACGGCCGTCCAGCCGGCCGGGACGTCGGGCGAGACCTCGACGCCGGCGACGGCGTCCGCGCGCGTCGACACGGTCACGTCGACGCGCGACGTGCTACCGACAGCGGGCTCCGCGGCCTCGACGCGTACCGAGACGGCGCGGGACACGGGACTCCAGGACTCGAGCTCGGTCACCCCGACGGACTTCCCGGGCGCGGCGTCGAAGGTCAGCCGGTAGCTCGTCGTCTCGAGCGGCGGGAACGTGATGCGGTTCAGGCCGTTGCCGACGGGTCGCTCGGGCACGCGGGTCTGGTCGGGGACGACCTGCCACGCTGCCCCGTCCCAGTACTCGAGCTCGTACCCGGTCGCGGGCTGGACGGCGTCGGCGTCCTGGTAGCCGTGGAAGCGGACGTCGCTGATCTGGGTCGGCCCGGCGAACTCGACCCCGAGCCAGTCGCGCGCGTTCGGCGAGGAGTAGTTCGACCAGCGCGTGTTCTGCGGCACCTCGTCGTACCAGACCTTGCCGTCGAGGGCCCGCCACGCGTCGTCGTAGCGCCACGTGTACGACGCGACGGGGCGCGGGTAGGTGTTCCGGAGCGGGTTCGCCGACGTGTTGACCGCCTGGGCGAGACGCTGCGGCTCGCCGCCCGGCACCGGGACCTCGACCGGGTCGGCGCCCTCGGCGACCGCGTCGGGGGCGGCGTGCAGCACCTGCTCGCCGTCGACGTAGACGCGCAGACCCGCACCTGCCCCGTAGCGCGACCCGTCGCGGTCGAACAGGACCGTGACGTTGCGCCCGTGGTACGGCACGTTCTCCGCGGCGAACCAGTCCCAGTCGGCGGGGACGAGGGGGTCGAGCACGAGCGAGTCGCCGGACTGCGGCTGGAGGCCGAGGACGTCCTGGAGCACGAGGTCCACGTAGCTGGAGTGCAGGTAGTCCTCGGAGTGGTTGTTCCCGTCGTAGATCCAGCGGTCCTCGTCGGGGTGGTGCGCCTCGGCGACGTACGGCTCGCCGTCGCGGAGCTGCGTGCGCACGTAGGTGTCGAACAGGTCGAGGTAGTCCGCGCGCGTGAGGTCGCCCGCGGCGTCGTCGCGCAGCGCGGTCGCGACGCCGTCGAGCATGAGCGACGTCGAGAACGGCCACGACGGCCCGTCCCACCTGCAGCAGCCCTGGTCGGACGAGCGCCAGAAGTCGGGGGAGCGGCGCTCGGTCACGGTCGGCCCGTACGGCGCGGCGAAGCCCTGCGGGTCGAGGAGCTGGTCGAGCGCGACTGCCTGCTCCGGCGAGGCGAGGCCGAACTTCCACGGGACGAACCCGACGTCGAGCCGGTCGCGCAGCCGCTCGTGGTCCGGGTTCTCCCAGTCCACGACGTCGTAGAAGAAGTCGCGCTCGTCGTCCCAGAGGTAGGTGTCGACGGCCGCGCGCAGCGCCGCGGCGCGGTCGTGGTACTCCGTCGCGGTGGTCTCGTCGCCGTTGAGCGTCGCGACCTCCGCGAGGGCGAGCATGTCGCCGTAGAGGTAGGCGTTGATCGACGGCCGGAAGGTGTGGCGACCGGCGTAGTCGCGGTCGGTCACGTACGACGCGGGCGAGCTCTCCTTGGCGTCGTACTCGGGCGTCTGCCAGTAGAGCCCGAGGTCGGCGTCGAACTGGTTCGCCCAGTCCTCGACGAAGGTCTCGAGCTCGGGCTGGAGCGAGCGCAGGCGGTCGAGGTTCCCGGTGACCTTCGCGCGCTCGACGATCGCGGTCACCGCCCAGAACGAGTACTGGTGCGCCCAGTCGGCGGCCTCGGGGTTCTGCGCGGGCTCGATCTGGCCGGGCCCGGTGAGCCAGTAGTCCTCGTAGTCGTCGAGGTAGCGCTGGTCGCGCAGCCAGCGGCCCTCGGCGAGCTGGTGGCCGGCGGCCGCGTTGATCGCCTGGTAGGGCGCGGCGTACCCGCAGCAGTCGAGGAACTCCGTGAGGACCCAGCCCGTGCCCGGCTCGGTGTAGCGCAGGTGCTCCTTGAGCACGCGCCAGCGGTAGTAGTAGACCGCCTCGGCGTCCGCGTCGGGGAGGTCCACGACGGGGACGTTGGCCGCGTACCAGTCGGGGTCGGCGTAGCCGTCGAGCTTCTCGCGGACGTCGACGAACGAGGTCCCCGGCCCGACCTCGGGCCGGTCGAGGGCGGCGCTTGTCGGGTCGTCGGGCACGCCAGGGGTGGACGTGACGGGAGCAGCCGTGGCGGCCGGCGGCGCCGCCGCGACCACGGGTGCCGCGAGCGCCAGTGCCAGGAGGCCGGAGCCGAGCGCCAGTGCGCCCGTCGAGCGGGGTCGTCGCATGCGTGTCCTTCGTCGTCGAAGAGCTGTTCCGGGCCGGTCGGTGCCGCGGAAGGGTGACTGCGCTGTCGGCGACAGATTCCCACAGGAGGTAACAGAAAACAACAGCCGGTGAGACCTCGACGACCGAGCGAACCTCTGGCGCGTGAGGCGTGGTACTTTTTGAACATGTTCAAAAAGAGTCGGCGAGCATGAGCGCGACGCCGAAGTCCGAACGAACGCGGGCGCACCTGCGCGACGTCGCGGTGCGGATGCTGCGCGACGTCGGGTACGAGCGCACGACCATGCGCGCGGTCGCCGCCGAGGCCGGCGTGAGCACGGGCAACGCCTACTACCACTTCCCGTCGAAGGACGCGCTCGTCCAGGAGCTCTACCTCGAGGTGCAGCGCGAGCACGCGGAGCGTGCCGCGCCCGTGCTCGCCGCGGGCGGCGCGCTCGCCGACCGGTTGCGCGGCGTCTGGGGGGCGTCGGTCGACGCGTTCGCCCCGTTCCACGCGTTCGGCGGCGAGTTCGTGTCGGTCGCGATCCGACCCGGCTCGGACGCCAGTCCCTTCTCGGCGGCCTCCGCCGGGTCGCGCGACCTCTCGCGCGCCCTCTTCGACGAGGTCGTCGCGGGGACGTCGACGCGCGTCCCCGAGCGGCTGCGCGCCCAGCTCCCCGAGCTGCTGTGGCTCGCCCAGCTCGGCATCACGCTCTACTGGGTCCACGACACCTCGCCCGGGTTCGCGCGCACCCGCCGGCTCGTCGACGGCGGGGCGGCGCTCGTCGGCAGCCTCGTCCGGCTCGCGCGGCTGCCCGTCGCGCGCGGCGTCGTCGACGACGTCCTGCGCCTCGTGCGCTCGGTCCACCCCGCCGCGGAGGCGTCCCCCGCGTCGGACGAGGGCCCTCGCGGGCGCGAGACGGCAGCACAGGGGGACGCGTGAGCCCCGCGGGTGCGGCCCTGGTCTCGGCGCTCGTGGTCCTCGGCATGGTCGTGGTCCTGCCGCTCGGCCTCCGCCTCCTCGGGCCCGACGTCGTCCCGGCGCCGCGCCGCGCCGTGTGGCCCCTCGCCGGGCTCGCCGGGGCGGCGAGCCTCGTCGTCCCGCGCGGTACGGCGTCGGCCTTCCTCGCGCTCGTCTTCGCCGCGGCGACCGCGGTGCTCGCCCTCGCCGGCGCACGTCTGGCTGCGCGAACGGTGCGCGACGTACGCGACCGGCAGGTCGCCGCAGCGGCCCTCGGCTCACGTGCGGCGACCGTGACCGCCCTGGTCATGCCGGCGGTGGGCGCGAGCGCGCTGGTCGCCGAGCGCGCCGGGTGGGGTCTCCTGGGGTTCTCCGGCACCTATCTCGCGCTCACGGTCCCGCACATGCTCTACGCCGGGTTCGGCGCGGCACTGGTCGCGGGCACGGTCGCGCGCCTCGTCGCCACCGACCGGCTCGCGGTCGCCGGAGCGTGGGGCGTGCCGCTCGGGACGGTGCTCGTGCTGGTCGGCTACTTCGTCGGCGACGTCGCCGAGCTCGTCGGCGCGGGGGTGCTCACGCTCGCCCTGTGGGCGACGGCCGTCGCGGCGGTCCGCTCGCTCGCGCGGACTGCCGGTCCCGCCCGCCCGGTCGGCGGCGTCGGCCCGGCCGACGCGCACCCGGCCGACGGTGCGCTCCCCGTCGGCTCCGTGAGCGCGGGGAGCACCGCGGGCGCCGGTGCGCTGCTCGGCACGGGTGCGGTCGTCGTCGCCCTGTCGATGCTGCTCGCGCTCTGGTGGGCCGGGGGCGAGGCGCTCGGGTTCGCGCACCCGAGCCTCGACGTCATGGCGGCGACGCACGGCGTCGCGAACGCGCTCGGCTTCGTCCTGTGCACGCTCCTCGGGTTGCGGGTCCTCGCGGCCCGGCCGGCGCTCCCGCACGAGGTGGAGGGCGCGGACGAGGAGCACCGCGACGGAGGACAGGATGCGACACGTGGGCCCGGACGGGCCCCGGAGGGGAGTGCGGCATGACGTTCACGTACCCGGAGGTCGGCGCGACCCGGACGGACACCTGGCCCGCGGGGTATCGCCACCTGCACGTGCGCCGTCGGCTCACGGACCGGCCCCGGACGCCCGACGACCTCGCGTGGCTCGGGGAGCAGCTCCTCACGTGGCGCGTGCACGCCGCGGCGCGCGTGCGGCTCGAGACGGAGGCGCCGGTCGCCGAGCCCGGTGCGCGCGTGACCACGCTGCTCGGCGTCGGGCGGCTGCGGCTGCACGAGCCGTGCGAGGTCGTGTGGGTCGAGCGGTCCGCGCACCGGGTCGCGTTCGCGTACGGGACCCTGCCCGGGCACGCGTTCGTGGGGGAGGAACGCTTCGCCGTCGAGCGCGACGACGCGGGTGACCTGTGGTGGAGCATCGACGTGTTCAGCCGCCCGGTGCTGTGGTGGGTGCGCCCGCTCGCCTTCGCCGTGCCGACGTTCCAGCGGCTCTTCGCCCTGCACCTCGGCCGCGGCGCGAAGCGGCTGCTCACGGCGCGCGAGCGCTGACGTCTCGCCTCCCGACCCCCGCGCGTCCACGGTCGCACGAGTTTGCACGCCGGGTGTACGAAGTGCGCCAGAATGATCCCATGACCGACGCCCGCAGCCCTCTTCCCGACCAGCAGCCCGGTACCGCACGCGTCCTCGTGGGCCGCGTCGTCACCCCGACGGGAGTGCTCGAGGACGGCGTCGTGGCCGTGCAGGACGGGCGCGTCGCGTGGGTGGGCGCGCGGGCGGACGCCGCATCCGCCGGGTACGCCGACGTGCCTGCCGGCGACGGGGCGACGCTGCTCCCCGGCCTCGTCGACGTCCACGACCACGGCGGGGGCGGGTCGAGCTTCCCCGACGCGACGAGCGGCGAGGAGGCGCGCGTCGCCGCGCGCGAGCACCTGCGCCACGGCACGACGGGCCTCGTCGCCTCGCTCGTCACGGCCCCGCGCGACGTCCTGCTCGAGCGCACGGCGAACCTCGCGGACCTCGCCGACGCGGGCGAGATCGTCGGCATCCACCTCGAGGGGCCGTTCCTCTCCGAGGTGCGGTGCGGCGCGCAGAACCCGCACGACATGCTCGAGGGCGACCCCGAGCTCGTGCGCGCGATCGCCGCCGCGGCCCGCGGCCACCTGCGCACCATGACGGTCGCGCCCGAGGTGCCCGGCGTCGTCGGCACCGGGGGAGTGATCGAGACGCTCGTCGAGGTCGGGGCGATCCCGTCGATCGGGCACACCGACGCGAGCACCGAGCAGACCGAGGCGGCGATCGCGGCGGGCGTCGCGGCGCTCGCGGCCGCCGGGCGGCCCGGCGCGCGGCTGACCGCGACGCACCTGTTCAACGGCATGCGGCCCCTGCACCACCGCGAGCCCGGCCCCATCGCCGCGTGCCTCGCGGCGGCCGCGCGCGGCGAGCTCGTCGTCGAGCTCGTGGCCGACGGCACGCACCTCGCGCACGGCACGATCCGCAGCGTCGTCGAGCTCGTCGGGTCGCACGTCGGGGACGACGGCGCGGTCGCCGGGCCGGACGCCGTCGCGCTCGTCACCGACGCGATGGCCGCGGCGGGCATGGCCGACGGCGCCTACGAGCTCGGGCCCATGCGCGTCACCGTCGCGCACGGCGTCGCACGTCTCACCGAGGGCGGCGCCATCGCGGGGGGCACGTACCACCTGCTCGACGTCGTGCGCGAGACGGTCGAGGCCGGTGTGCCCCTCGTCGACGCCGTCCGCGCCGCGTCGTGGACCCCGGCGAGCGTGCTCGGCCTCGACGACCGCGGCGGACTCGTCGCGGGCCGCCGCGCCGACGTCGTCGTGACGGACGCCGACCTGCGCGTCCGTGAGGTCCTGCGCGCGGGAGACCCGGTCGACCTCACGTCCTGACGGCCCGCCGCCGAACCCGGGGCTGCGGTCGACGCCGCGGTCCACCTCACCGATCTCCCGAGGTCCGGCCGTCCCGTGAAGACGTCGAACCCGGGGTCACGGGTGACGCAGCGGTCGACGTCACCGATATCCCCGGGTTCGGCGCTCCGGGGCGACGAATCAGTCCCTGCGCGTCGTCGCAGATCAGCCCGTGCTTCCCGAACCGGAGAGCGTGCTCTCGATCCGCGGGCTTGACTCTCGCCTTTTGTTCATCCAATACTCGTAACAGCGAAGCGCTTCGACGATGCGTTTCGACGAAGCGCTTCGACGGACGAGGCGACGGACCGGACCACAGGGGAGT
>JAQSXO010000535.1 GCA_029256625.1 Cellulosimicrobium sp.
GCGGCGACGAGGTAGCGCGCCGGGCGTCTCGCCGAGCCGACCTTCTTCCGGGCCGCCTCCGACTGGGTGGACAACGCCTGGGCGAGGGTCTGCACGACCCCGATCCTCGCCGTCGCCGGGCCGTCCCGGACAGGGCCCGTGGTCGCGACCTCCCGGGACCGAAGGTCCGCGTGCGACGGATCGCCCCGGGTCAGGCCCCCACGGGCTGCCCGGCCGCCTCGGCGGGCACGACGCCGTCGACCGCCACGGGCTGCTGCTCGACCGAACCCGTGCCGTCCGCGCCGAGCGGGGACGGGCGGGGGTCGAGCACCGCGGCGACGATCGCCTCGATCGCGAACTGGCTCGCCTCGCCGAGGTCCACCTGCGTGGGGTCGAGGAGCCACTGGACCTGGAGCCCGTCCATGACGGCGAGGATCGAGGCCGACGCGTGCCGGACGCTCGCGGGGACGGCGACGCCCCGCTCCGCGCACAGCGCCTCGAACGCCTCGACGGCCTCGCTCCGCAGCGTGCGGTACCGGCCCTCGAAGAAGGCGCGCGCGGGGTGGTCGTCGGTGACGGACTCCGCGGACAGCACGGCGTAGGTCTGCACGATCCCCGCGCGCTGCGCGTTGAGGAACGCCGTGCGGACGAGGTGGCGGAACATGTCGATGCCGCCCGGGATGTGCTGCCCGTCGAGGCCCGCGACGTCGCTCTCGTCGCGGTAGCGCAGCACCTCGAGGAGGAGATGGTCCTTGGACCCGAAGTGGTGCAGGATCCCGGCGTGGGTCATGTCGACCTGCTCCGCGATCTCCGCCAGGGGGCCGTTGTGGTAGCCCTTGCTCCCGAAGGTCGCCATGGCGGCCTTGAGGATCTCCTCGCGGCGCCGGAGGGTCTCCTCCCGCACGCGGGGGCGCCGCCTGCTCGTGGTCATCGCCTCGTCACTTCCTCGTCGTGGTGCCCGGTGCGCCACCGTCGGCGCCGACGTCGGCGTTCCGTGCACCGAGCACGTCCTCGGTCCGTCGCCGTCCGGGGTGATCCTACGCACGCGACGACGGCTCCGAGCCACGCAGCCACCGAAGGTCACGGCGAGATATCGATCTGACCTGCGGAAACGCAGATTCTTGCCAACTTACTGACTGCACGGTAAGTTCTCCGCTCGACAGACGACTCGACGACGAGGAGCACGTACGTGACATCGCAGTCCCTCGCGGGAGAGCGCGACCCCGCGGAGCTCGGCACCCTGCGCACCCGTGCGCAGGAGCTGCCCCTCCGCGAGAAGGTCCGCCTCCTCACCGGCCGGTCCATGTGGCGCCTGCACGCCCTGGACGAGCTCGGGCTGCGCCCCGTCGTCATGTCCGACGGCCCCGTCGGGGTCCGCGGCACGAGCGAGGTCGAGGGCGAGACCTCGATCCTCTTCCCGTCCCCGAGCGCGATCGGCGCGACGTGGGACCGCGACCTCGCGCACGAGACCGGCCAGGCGTTCGCCCGCGAGGCCCGCACGCACGGCGTCGACGTCGTCCTCGCGCCCCAGGTCAACATCCAGCGCACGCCCGTCGGCGGCCGGCACTTCGAGTGCTACTCCGAGGACCCGTACCTCACGGCGCAGATCGGCACCGGCGTCGTGCGCGGCCTCCAGGACCAGGGCGTCGCCGCGTGCGTCAAGCACTACGTCGCGAACGACTCCGAGACCGAGCGCACCTCGTACGTCTCGCACGTCGACCCCCGCGTGCTGCGCGAGATCTACCTCGCCCCCTTCGAGGACGCGGTCGCGGCAGGCGCGTGGTCCGTCATGGCGGCCTACAACCAGGTGGACGACGGCGTCGAGTCGGGCCCCATGACCGGGCACCGGCACCTGCTCACCGACGTCCTCAAGGACGAGCTCGGGTTCGACGGCGCCGTCGTCTCCGACTGGGTCGCCACGCGCACGACCGAGCTCTCCGCGAACGGCGGCCTCGACGTCGTCATGCCCGGACCCGGCGGCCCGTGGGAGGACGCCCTCGTCCGCGCGGTCGAGGAGGGCCGCGTCCCCGAGAGCGAGATCGACGACAAGGTCGCGCGCATCCTCCTGCTCGCGCGCCGGGTCGGCGCGCTCGACGAGCCCGCTCGTCCCGTCACGCACGACGGCGACCTGCGCGCGCTCGTGCGCCGCACCGCCGCCGCAGGCACGGTCGTCCTGCGCTCGGACGCCGAGAACCCCGTCTGGGACCGCCCTGCGCCGCGGTCGATCGCGCTCGTCGGCCCCAACGCCGTGCGCCCTCACGTGCTCGGCGGCGGGAGCTCGACCGTGAACCCCGCGCACGTCGTCATGCCCGCAGAGGGTCTGGCCGCGCGCTGGCCCGAGGCCGCGCTGACGGTCGTCCGCGGGGGCGACGCGAGGCGGTTCGCGCCGCGGCTCGACGTCGAGGGGCGCAGCGCCGACGGCGCGGCCGTCGCGGTGACCTGGCTCGACGCCGGGGGCGCGACGCTCCGCAAGTCCGTCCTGCCCCGCTGGGACGGGTTCCTGCGCGACCTGCCCGCCGAGGTCGACACCGTCGTGCTCGACGTCGACGTCCT
>JAQSXO010000536.1 GCA_029256625.1 Cellulosimicrobium sp.
CTTCACCGCGATGGTGTCGCACCGCTCGGGCGAGACCGAGGACACGACGATCGCCGACCTGTCCGTCGCGACGAACGCCGGCCAGATCAAGACCGGTGCGCCCGCCCGCGGCGAGCGCATCAACAAGTACAACCAGCTCCTGCGCATCGAGGAGGCGCTGGACGACGCCGCGCGCTACGCCGGTCGCGGCGCGTTCCCGCGCTGGACGGCGCAGGGCTGACCGTCCGGTCACGCAGCACGCCGCCGGGGTGACCCGGCACCCGGAGCCCGGTGGGCCGCTCGTCGGCACGCCGGGCTCCGGCGCGTCCGGCAGCGCGTCACGTGCGGCACCCCGGCATGTCGGCCGCCCGTCACGTCGGCGCGGGTACGACCGCAGGCACCGACGCGGGTGAAGATGTCGTGTCGATCGGCTCACGTTCGCGGGCGCCCCGCGCGTGCTGCGGGGGCCGGGACCGTCCCGGCAGCACAATCGGGGCATGCCGTCCTCGCGTCGTCCCCCGCGCCCCGGTGCCCCCGCGCGACCGGGGACGGGGCCTGCGCGCGGGTCGTCGGGGTCGAAGCCGACGTCCCGGTCGTCCGGGAGCGGCGCGTCCGCCAAGCCTGCGCCGGCCACGCCCGCCCCGGCCAAGCCCGCGCCGAAGGGCGCGACGCCCTCGACCGCGAAGAGGTCGACGACGGGCGGCGCGAAGGCCGCGCCGTCGGGTGCTCGTCGACCCGCCCCGCGCACGAACCGGGCAGCGCCCACGCGCCGGGCCTCGGGACCGGCTCCGGAGGACCGGCGCCGCAGCCGCTACGGCTTCCTCCTGCCCGAGGTGGTGACGGTCCGGACCCTCGTGCTCTCCGTCGTCGTGCTCCTCGCCGTCGTGCTCCTCCTGCCCACGCTGCGGGCGTACGTCAACCAGACGGGGGAGCTGCGCGACCTCCGCAGCGATCTCGTGGAGGCGCAGGGCGAGCACGACGAGCTGCAGTCCGAGCTCGACCGCTGGGAGGACCAGGCGTACGTCGAGCGCGAGGCGCGGGACCGCCTCAACTTCGTCATGCCGGGTGAGCGCCCGTGGCGCGTGCTCGACCCCGAGACCGTGGTCGACGACATCGATCCGCAGACCGGGCAGGCCATCACGGACGGCCCGGTGCAGGGGTACGAGGACGGCACGCCCTGGTACGAGGCGATCTGGGCGTCGGTGCAGGTCGCGGGCGGGCAGCCCGCGCCGTCGGACGGGGGGACGGGTGCCGGCGCCGGCGACGAGGCGGCCGGCGAGGAGGCCCCGTCGACCGGCGAGGAGCCGGCCGCCGACGGCTCGGCGCCGCCGAGCGGGGAGAATGGGTGACGCGTCGCCCCGACGCGACCGACCGACCCGAAGGAAGACCCGTGCCCGACGCCCGCCTGGCCATCCCCGCCGACGACCCGGACGCCGTCGTCACCGAGCGTGACCTCGAGACTCTCGCGGAGCAGCTCGCGCGCACCCCGCGCGGGGTCGTCGGCATCGCCGCGCGGTGCGCGTGCGGCCGGCCGCTCGTGGTCCGCACCGCGCCGCGGCTCGAGAACGGCACGCCGTTCCCCACGACCTTCTACCTCACGCACCCCGGCGCCGTGGCGGCCGCGTCGACGCTCGAGGCGAACGGCGTCATGAAGGAGATGTCGCAGCGCCTCACCGAGGACGAGGAGCTCGCCGCCGCCTACCGGCGCGCGCACGAGCACTACCTCGCGCAGCGCGAGGCGCTCGGCCACGTCGAGGAGATCGACGGGATCTCCGCGGGCGGGATGCCGACGCGCGTCAAGTGCCTGCACGTCCTCGTCGGTCACGCCCTGGCCGCCGGCCCCGGCGTGAACCCGCTGGGGGACGAGGCGCTCGAGCGCGTGCGCGACGTCTGGCGTCCGGACCGCTGCACCTGCTGACCGCGTGGCACGCTTGGACGCATGACCTCAGGCTCCACCTCTCCTCTCACCCGTGACCCGGGCGCGCTCGCCGCGACGGCACCCTCGCCCGCCCCCGTCGGACCCCGCGCCTCGCGCGTCGCGGCGATCGACTGCGGGACCAACTCGATCCGCCTGCTCGTCGCCGACGTCGACCCGGTCGCGGGCACGCTCGTCGACCTCGACCGCCGCATGGAGGTCGTCCGGCTCGGCCAGGGCGTCGACCGCACGGGCCGCCTCGCGCCGGAGGCGCTCGCGCGCACGCTCGACGCCGCGCGCCGGTACGCCGACGTGATCGCGGAGCTCGGCGCGACGCGCACGCGCTTCGTCGCGACCTCGGCGACGCGGGACGCCGAGAACCGTGCCGAGTTCGTGGAGGGCGTCCTGGCGGCGCTGGGCGTGGAACCGGAGGTCGTCTCGGGCGAGGAGGAGGCCGCGCTGTCGTTCCGCGGGGCGACCTCGACGGTCGCCGCGCTGCGCCCGGGCCCGTACGTGGTCGTGGACCTCGGTGGGGGCTCGACCGAGCTCGTGCTCGGCACGGCGACGCCCGACGCCGCGTTCTCCATGGACGTGGGCTGCGTGCGCATGACCGAGCGGCACCTGCGCTCCGACCC
>JAQSXO010000537.1 GCA_029256625.1 Cellulosimicrobium sp.
TGCTCGGCCAGGACCTCGCCCGTCTCGGCGTCGAGCACGACGACGGTCGACGGCGGGAGCGCGGACAGGTCCGGTGCCGTCCACCCCTCCACGCCGGTGCAGGCGCGGCGGTCGAAGGACTCCAGCACGGTGCCGGTCGTCGTCTCGACGGTGACCGTGGCCGGGTGCTCGAGCACCTGACGCGGCCACCTCTCGACGTCGAGCCACCCACCGGCTTCGCTCGTCGGGGTGCCGTTCCACCAGCCCTCGAGCCCGCCGAGCTCTGTCGGCTCGCCGTCGTCGCCCCGCACCTGGATCGGCGTTCCCGCGGAGCCGGCGAAGCCGCCGCACGCCCGCACGCCGTTCGTCTCGACGGGCGGGGCCGCCGGGGTCTCCGTGGCGAGGGCCGGGTCGGCGTCGGGCGTCTCCGCGACCGGTGCACCGCCGACGGAGTCGCTCGGCTCGGTCCCCGCCGCACGGCCGCTCAGCGCGGCGGCGACCCCGACCCCGAGCACGGCCACGACGAGCACTCCCCCCACGAGCAGGGCCCGCGCCCTCGGACCACGCCCCGGCCCTCCGTCGGCCTCGGCCCCTGACCCCTCGGCGGGCGTCCCGTCCCCGGGCGTGGCGTCGTGCATCGTTCCCCCTGTCCCCGCGCGACCCCGCGGCTCTGCGGGCGTGCCCGCACCCTACCGGCGCGGCGGGACGGTGTCAGCGCCGCACGCCCCGGGCGCGCAGGGCGTGCGAGACGGCCGCCGCGCGCGTCTCCACGCCGAGCTTGGCGTAGACGTGCGCCAGGTGCGTCTTGACCGTCGCCTCGCTGATGTGCAGCCGCCGGCCGAGCTCGCGGTTGGACAGCCCGTCGGCGAGGAGCGTGAGGAGCTCGGCCTCGCGCGGCGTGAGCGCGGTGCCCGGGTGCTGCATCGAGCGCATGAGCCGCGACGCCACGGGCGGCGACAGGACGCTGCGGCCCGCGGCGGCCGCCCGGACGGCCGCGAAGATCTCGTGCGGCTGCGCGTCCTTGAGCAGGTACCCGGTCGCGCCGGCGTCGATGACGCGCACGATGTCGGCGTCCGTGTCGTACGTCGTGAAGACGAGCACGGGGACCCGCGGGTGCGCGGCGCGCAGGCGCCGGGTCGCGTCGATCCCGTCCATGCCGTCGCCCAGCTCGAGGTCCATCATGACGACGTCGGGCGCGGCGCCCTCGACCAGCGCGAGCCCCTCCTCGCCCGAGCCGGCCTCGGCGACGACCCGCAGGTCGGGCTGCGACTCCAGGAGCGCGCGCAGCCCGGCGCGCACGACCGGCTGGTCGTCGACGAGCAGCACGGCGACGGGTGCGGGGTCGGTCATCGGGAGCCCTCCTCGGGGACGTCCGCCAGGGGGTCCGCGGCGGGCGCGTCGTCGTCGGTCGGGACCTGCGCCGCGACGACGGTCCCCTCGCCGGGCGCGCTCTCCACCGTGACCGTCCCGCCGAGCTGCGCGACCCGGCGGCGCATCGCGCGCAGGCCGTACCCGCCGGTGCTCGACGGCGCGGCGACCGCGTCGGGGTCGAAGCCGTCGCCGTCGTCGTACACGTCGAGCGCGACCGCGCCGGGCAGGTACGTGAGGGTCACGTCGAGGCGCTCCGCGGCGGCGTGCTGCGCGACGTTCGCCGCGGCGCTCTGCGTGACCCGCAGCAGCGCGTGCGCGACCTCGGGCGCGACGCCGCGCGCGTCGCCCCATGTCGTGAGGGACGCGCCCGGCACCTGGCCCTGCGCGGCGGCGAGCAACGACGCGTGGAACCCGTCCGGGTCGACGCGCGCGGACGCGAGGTCGTGGACGAGGTTGCGCGTGTCCGCGAGGCTCGCGCGCACCGCGACCGCCGCGCGGCGCACGGCCGAGCGCGCGTCGTCGGGCGCGGCCTCCCACGTCTGGTCCGCCGCCTCCAGCAGCAGGACGCCGCTCGCGAGGCCCTGCGTCACGGTGTCGTGGATCTCGCGCGCGAGGCGTTCGCGCTCGGCCACGATCCCCGCCTCGCGCTCGGACCGGGCGAGGCGGGCCTGCGCCTGCGCGATCTGCTCCTGGAGCTGGACCCGCGCCGCCGCGTCGCGCTCCACGCGGTCGGTGACGAGCGTGAGGAGCACCGCGACGCACGGCGGGCCGATCAGCGCGGCCCAGTCGGTCCCGTCCGAGAGCCGCAGCAGCGCGACCGACGTCACGACCGCGACCTCCCCGACGAGCACGTGCGACCACGGCGGACGGAACGCGAGGCGGCACACGAAGAAGAGCGGGAGCGCGCACCACGCGAAGCTCGGGGCCAGGAGCGCCAGCACCGACCACGTCGCGAGGAGCACCAGGGTCGCCGCGCGTGCGGGGACCGACCGTGCGGACGCGCGACGCGACGCAACGAGGAGCGCCCCGTACGCGACGACCGCCACCGCGGCCAGCACCACGACGAGCTGCCAGCGGTCGTCCGCGCCGTGCCGCACGACGTACCGCGTCGTGGACGTCGCGACGAGCGCGAGGAACGTCGCGTGCACCCCGACGTCGAGCGCGCGCCCGGCAGCGG
>JAQSXO010000538.1 GCA_029256625.1 Cellulosimicrobium sp.
CGACCGCACGGACCGACCCACGACGAACGACGAAGGAGCACTGGTGATCGACGAGACCCTCCTCGAGGCCGAGGAGAAGATGGACAAGGCCGTCGAGGTGGCCAAGGAGGACTTCGCCGCGATCCGCACCGGCCGTGCGAACGCCGCGATGTTCAACAAGATCACGGTCGACTACTACGGCGCGCCGACGCCGCTGCAGCAGCTCGCGTCGTTCACGGTGACCGAGGCGCGCACGATCCTCGTCTCCCCGTTCGACAAGAGCTCGATCACGGCGGTCGAGAAGTCGCTGCGCGACTCCGACCTCGGTGTGAACCCCTCCAACGACGGCAACGTCGTGCGCGTGGTGCTGCCCGCCCTCACGGAGGAGCGCCGCCGTGACTTCGTGAAGCTCGCGAAGTCGAAGGCCGAGGACTCGCGCGTCTCGATCCGCAACGTGCGTCGTCGCGCCAAGGAAGAGCTGGACCGCATCGCGCGCGACGGCGAGGCCGGCGAGGACGAGGTCGCGCGCGCCGAGAAGGAGCTCGAGGGCCTCACCAAGGCGCACGTGGACCAGGTCGACGCGCTGCTCGCGGGCAAGGAGAGCGAGCTGCTCGAGGTCTGAGCACCTCGTCCGGCGAGCTCCTCCACGCACTGATGACCGACACCTCCTCGACGGCCGCCGGCGAAGGCACCTCCGCGGCGCGCGCCCCCAAGGCGGGCCGCAACCTCCCCGTGGCGATCGCGGTGGGCCTCGGCCTGCTCGCGCTCGTCGCGGCGAGCCTCGCCTTCCGGCCCGAGTTCTTCGTGCTGCTCGCGACCGCGGCGGTCGGCGCCGCGCTGTGGGAGCTCGCCCAGGCGTTCAAGCGTCGCGAGCTGCACCTGCCGCTCCTCCCGCTCCTCGTGGGCACGGTGGGCATCCTCGTGTCCTCGTACTACTCGGGGCCCGAGGCGCTGCTCGTCTCCTTCATGCTGACGGTCGCGGGCGCCGTCGTGTGGCGGGTCATCGACGGCTCGGGCACGGCGGCGGTGCGCGACGCCGCGGCGGCGACGTTCGCGGCGGCCTACCTGCCGTTCATGGCCGGCTTCGTCATGCTCATGCTCGCGGCGCCCGACGGGCGCGTGCGGGTCCTGATCTTCATCCTGCTCGCCGTCGCGAACGACGTCGGCGGGTACGTCGCGGGCGTCCTGTTCGGCCGGCACCCGCTGGCGCCCTCGGTGAGCCCCAAGAAGTCCTGGGAAGGGCTCGCGGGCTCGTTCGTCCTCGCGACGGCGGTCGGCGTGGTCGGGGCCGTGATGGGCCTCGGGGCGAGCCCGCTCGTCGGCGTCGCGCTCGGCATCCTCGCCCCGCTCACGGCCACGGTGGGCGACCTCGCCGAGTCGATGATCAAGCGCGACCTAGAATTGAAGGACATGGGGTCGCTCCTGCCCGGTCACGGAGGCATCCTGGACCGGCTCGACTCCATGCTCCTCACCGCCCCGTTCGTGTACGTGCTCCTCGCGCTCGCCGTCTGACAGCCGTCCGACGACCCGCCCGCACCGCGGTGCGACCCGTCCGCACGACCCCCCACGCTTGGACCTCCTCATGACCGTCCGTTCCGTCCGCCCCTCCGCGGAGTCGAAGCCGCTCCCGCTCGTCATGACCGCGCCCCGGCGCGGCAAGCCGCCGCGCCACTTCGCCGACCTCGCGCCCGAGGAGGTGCGCGACGTCGTCGTCGAGCTGGGGGAGAAGCCCTTCCGTGCCAAGCAGCTCGCGACGCACTACTACGCGCACCTCACGCGCGACCCCGAGGCGATGACGGACCTGCCGAAGGCGACGCGCGACGTGCTCGCGGACGCGCTGTTCCCGCCGCTGCTCACCGCGGCGCGCCGCATGGAGGCCGACGGCGGCACGACCGTGAAGACGCTGTGGCACCTCTTCGACGGCGCCAAGGTCGAGTCGGTCCTCATGCGCTACCCGCAGCGGTCGACCCTGTGCGTGTCGAGCCAGGCGGGCTGCGGCATGGCGTGCCCGTTCTGCGCGACCGGTCAGCTCGGCCTCACCCGCAACCTGTCCGTCGCGGAGATCGTCGAGCAGGTGCGCTGGGCGGCCCGGTCGCTCGCCGACGGGGAGATCCCGGGCGGACCGACCCGGCTCAACAACCTCGTGTTCATGGGCATGGGCGAGCCGCTCGCCAACTACAAGGCCGTCATGGGCACGGTGCACCGTCTGGTCGCCCCGGCGCCCGACGGGCTCGGGATGTCCGCGCGCAACATCACGGTGTCGACGGTCGGGCTCGTGCCCGCGATGCGCAAGCTCGCGGACGAGGGGATCCCGGTGACGCTCGCCCTGTCGCTCCACGCCCCCGACGACGACCTGCGCAGCGAGCTCGTCCCGATCAACACGCGGTGGAGCGTCGACGAGACGCTCGACGCGGCGCGCCACTACTTCGAGGTCACCGGTCGGCGCGTCAGCATCGAGTACGCGCTCATCAAGGACATGAACGACCACGCGTGGCGCGCCGACCTGCTCGGCGAGAAGCTCAACGCGCGCGGCCGCGGCTGGGTGCAC
>JAQSXO010000539.1 GCA_029256625.1 Cellulosimicrobium sp.
GAGTCCTGGACCTTCTTGAGCTGGAAGTTGCGGCCGTACACGCCCCACTGCGTGAAGTAGCCGACGTTGCGGTAGCCGTTCACGTCGCTGTCACCCGGGTGGGAGACGGCGGCCGGTGCGACCTCGGCGGCCTGGGCCGGCGCGACTCCGGCGAGGAGTCCGCCGACGAGCGCCGCTGCGGTCGCGAGCGCCGCGACGCGCGTGCCGCGACGGCGCCCCTCGCGGGGTCGTCTGGTGAAGAGGGACACGTCCATGGGTCCTGCCTCGTTGCTCGTGCGGTGGGCCACGTCGCCGTCCTCCGGAGTCGCCGTCGCCCTCGGGTCCCCTCGAACGTAATGACGGGGACATGCGGGCGTTATCCGCGCTTCCCACATTGTTCATACTGCAAACTTACCCAGGCGATAAGGGAAACCACCTAGGACAGACGCCCGCAGAACCGGACATGAGGGGCAAGTCGCCACGGACGCGGACCCCTCCTACGTACCGCCCCGACCGATCCCCGGGATTCCCCTCAGCGCCCCACGCGGTGCGCGAGCACGGTCAGCTCGACGCGCGAACGCACCCCGAGCTTGCGGAACACGCGGCCGAGGTGCACCTCCACGGTGCGCACCGACAGGTAGAGCTGGTCAGCGGCCTCCCGGTTCGACGCACCCTGGACGACGAGCAGCGCGACGTCGAGCTCGCGCTCGGTGAGCTCGTCGGACCACCGCCCCCGCAGCTCGGCGAGCGCCTCGTCCGACACGTCGCTCTCGCGCACCGCGAGCCGGCACGCGTCCGGTGGCGTGGGACGGGTCGCGACCGCCAGCTCGGCCGCCGGCCGGGCCCCGCCGAGGACTCCCGGCAGCGGCGCGTGCAGTCCCGCCGCGCGCGCCGCGGCGGCCCACGACCCGGGCGGGGCACCGCCGGGCGGCGTGCCGAGCCCGGTGCCGAGCGGGGCCGTCGACGCCGGGGCACCCGACGTGGCGTCGTCCGCGACCGGCCCGCCGAGCAGCCGGACGACCTCGGCGTGCTCGTCGCGGGCGATCGTCGTCCAGGCGTCCGCCCCCGCGTCGTCGAACAGCTCGATGGCGGACAGGAACAGGCCGTGCGCGCGCTGCAGCTCGCCCGCACGCACCAGGGCGCGCGCCGCGCAGAGGTCCGTCCGCGCGTGCTCGTACGGCGAGGCCGTCGTCCGGTTCACGCGCGTCGCACGCTCGAGCGGCGCCGTGAGGTCCTCGGGCGCGGCCAGGGAGACCTCGGCCCGGACGAGCGTCGCCGACCGCAGCGACGGCGGCAGCTCCTTCGCGTCGACCTTGCGCCGGGCCAGCGCGCGCTGCGCCGCGTCGTGCCGCCCGGCCACGACCCAGGCCTCGACGTCGTCCAGCCCGGGGAGCGGGAGCATGCGTGCGCTGTCGGGGCGCTCGCGCTCCGCCGCGAGCTCCAGGAGGGTCGCGGCCTGCGTCACGTGGTGCGCGAACGCCGCGCCCATCGCCCGGTCCACGAGGAGCCCGAGGCGGACGGGACGGGACGTCGGGCTCGCGCAGGTCTCCTCGAGCGCGGTCGCCACCGGGCCCACCACGCCCCGCGTCATCATGTCGAGGCGGCGCGCGGCCGCCACGCCGAGACCGGCGAACGGCAGCCCCAGCGGGAGCCGGAACGCCGCCTCGGCGAGCTCGTCGGCGGCGCGCGTCAGCGTGCCCCGCCACAGGTGCACGAGCGACTGCGCGAGCCGGACGTGCGCCTCCGCGAGGGGCGTGAGGGCGGCGTCCGGCCCGTCGAACCACCGGCCGCCGTCGCGGACCGGCGCGAGGGACGCGACGACGCTCGAGAGCGTCTGCGCCGCGTCGTCGAGCCGGTCGTCGGCGGCCAGGGCCAGCGCACGGCTCACCTGCAGCGACGCCTCGTGGTCGGGCCCGAGGTCGATGTCGGGGACGACGCCGCGCTCGCCCACGCCGAACACCGCCGCCCACGACCGCGCGAGCGCGAGCCCGGCAGCCGTCGCGTCGTCGTCGCACCAGGACGCGAGGAAGGTCGCCGTGTCGAGGAGCTGGGACGTGCTCACGCCGTCGCCGCGCTCGGCGTGCAGCCGCGCCGCGTTGAGCACGCCCGACACGACCCCGGCCACGGCGTCCGGCGCCAGGTCGTCGGGCTGGCCACCGCGCAGGTAGGGCGAGAGCACGTCGTCGGGGACCTGGCCCTCGGCGAGCGTGAGCGCCGCCACGAGGGGCCCGAGGGTCCGCGCGCGCAACGCGTCGTCGCCGCTGCGCGACGCCTTGCGCAGCCAGTCCGCCGCGTCCTGCACGTGGCCGGACCGTAGCGCGGCCATCCCGGCGAGCGCGAACGCCTCCGCACGGTGCTCGCCCGCGGCCTGGCTCGCGGCCTCGCGGGCGACTTCGTGCGCCCAGACGACGTCGCCGCGGTCCAGGTGCCGACGCGCGATCCGCAGCAGCCCCGGGACGAGCGCCGGGTCGCCGACGAGCGTCGCGAGCGCCGAGTGCCACACCGCGACGTCCTCCTCGCCCGCCCGGCGGTGCGCCTCGGCGAGC
>JAQSXO010000540.1 GCA_029256625.1 Cellulosimicrobium sp.
ACCTCGGCCAGCGGCACCGACTCGGTCGTGGCCGCGGCGGACGCGGACGGGTTCTCGCTGTCGGCGGGGTGGTCGTCGACGTGCGCCGTGACGAGCCGCGTCGGGGTCAGCACGAGCACCGTGAGGTGGCGCCGTACCTCGGACGCGTCGAACGTCGTCTCCGGGAGGACGAGGTGCGAGACGATCTCCTCCCCCGCGACCGCGAGGTCGAGGACGTCCGCGACGAGCTCCGGGTAGTAGCCGGCGCGGTGGAGCTGGGTCGTCAGGTCGGTCCAGGCGTTCGAGGTTGCAGAGGGCACCCGCGCATTCTCCCATCCGGCGACCGGCCGCGGCCACCCGCCGTCGCGGCGTGTGGACGGACGAGCGGGCGTCAGCCGGGCAGGGCGCGGCGCAGCGCGTCGGCCCGCTGGGCGTCGGCGAGCGTGACGCGCGCGCTGAGGACCGCGGCCTCGTGCTCGGAGACGACCACCGGGTAGAGCTCGAGGCTGCGGACCTCGGGCAGGTCGTCCGCGAGCACGGACACCCGCGCCAGGACGTCCTCGAGCGCCGCGGTCGCCACGACGTGCGTGCCCATGTACCCGAAGAGCCGCGGCGCGGCCCGCACCGAGCGCACCATGGCCGCGACGTCGACGTCGGTCAGCGGCGGCACCCCGTAGGCGACGTCGCCGAGGAGGTCGACCGCGTCGCCCGCGAGCCCGAAGGAGACGACCGGGCCGAAGAGCTGGTCCTCGGTCGAGCGGACCACGCACGCGACGCCCGCGTCCGCCATCGCCTGGACCTCGAAGGGCTCGTCGGCAGCGCCCGGGAGCACCGCCGCGAGCGCCTCGCGCATCTGGGCGACGTCCGTCCGCAGCTCGCTCTCGTCCGCGATGTCGAGCCGCACGCCGCCGAGGTCGGCGCGGTGCCGCAGGCCGGCCGCCGTGCTCTTGAGCGCGACGGGCCAACCGGTCTCGCGCGCGGCCTCGACCGCCTCGTCGGCGGTACCGACCCGGCGGGCGGGCCACACGCGCACGCCGTAGCACGCGAGCAGGTCGGCCGTGGCCGCCGGGTCGAGGTCGACGGCGTCGTGACCCGCGAGGGCCCCCTCGACGAGCGCGCGGGCGCGGACCGCGTCGACGCCGGGCGGGCGCACGGGCGTCCCGTGGTCCGCCTCGCGCCAGCGCGCGTAGCGGACCACGGCGCCGAGGGCGGCGACGGCGTCCTCCGGCGTCGAGTAGGCGGGGACCCGCAGCAGGGCGCCGGGCGCCGCGTCGTCGGCCACCTCGGGGGCGGGGGCGGAGAGCTCGTCGGTGAGGCCGTGGAGCCCCAGCATGCTCGCGACGGTCGTGCGGCCGGTCCGCGCGGCCGCGAGCGCCACGGCGCGGGAGACGTCCTGCCGGCGGGGGTGCACCACCGGGACCTGGACGACCACGACGACGTCGCACGCGTCGGGCGCGTAGAGCGCGTCGACGGTGGCGGCGAGCTCGACCGAGGACGCGTCCTCGGGCAGGAAGTCCGACCGCGCGACGACGAGCCCCGCCGACGACGACGCCTCCGCGACGAGCGCGGCGAGCGACGCCGAGCTGGCGAGGATGCCGACGCGGCGCCCGCGCGGGAGCGGCTGGTGCGCGAGGAGCTGGGCGATGTCGATCATGTGGTGCGTGTTCTCGGCCCGGATCACGCCCGACTGGCGCAGCATCTCCTCGAGCGTGCGCCGGGGCGCGCGCGTCGAGCGCACGGCGTGGCCCGGCGGCACGACCTGCCCCGAGCGCCCGGCGGTGACCACGACCACGGGCTTGACCGACGCGAGGCGGCGCGCGATGCGCGAGAACTTGCGCGGGTTGCCGATCGACTCGAGGTACAGGCACACGACCTGCGTCGCCGCGTCGTCCTGCCAGTACTGCATGAGGTCGTTGCCGGACACGTCGGCCCGGTGCCCTGCGGACAGGAACGACGACACGCCCAGCCCGCGCCGCGCCGTCGTCGCGAGCAGCGTGACCGCCATGGGCGCCGACTGGCTGAACAGCCCCACGACGCCGGGCAGCGGCAGGTCCTCGGCGAGCGTCGCCGCGAGCGCGGGTCGCCCGCGCTCCTCTCCCGTGCGCAGCAGGCCGTAGCTCGCGGGCCCGACGACGCGCAGGCCCGCGGTGTGGGCGACGCGCAGGAGCTCGCGCTGCAGCGCCAGCCCCTCGGGTCCGGTCTCGGCGAACCCGGCGGACAGCACGACGACGCCGCGCACCTCGAGGCGCGCGAGCTGCCGGACGGCCTCGATCGCGTCCGGCGGCGGCAGGGCGACGACCGCGAGGTCGACCGGGCCGGGGACGTCGGCGAGGGTCGCGTGCGCGCGAGGCGCCGCGCCGCCGTCGGGCAGCTCCGCTCCCCCCGGCTCGGCGGGGAGCCGGGCCCCCACGACGTGGACGGTCACGTCCGGGCTGCGCACCAGCGCGGCCAGGGCCCGGTGCGCCAGCACGCGGTCCAGGCCTCCGCCGCCGTGCGCGAGGGGCTCGCCGTCAGGCGCGGACGGCCCCACGAGCACGACG
>JAQSXO010000541.1 GCA_029256625.1 Cellulosimicrobium sp.
GCGAGGCGGTCGTTGTCGCCGAACCGGATCTCGTCGGTCGCGACGGCGTCGTTCTCGTTGACGATCGGCACGACGCCGAGGTCGAGCAGCCGCTCGAGCGAGCGCTGGGCGTTGCGGTAGTGCCCGCGGCGCACGGTGTCCTCCGCGGTGAGCAGCACCTGCCCGACGCGCAGCCCGTGCCCGGCGAACGCCTCCGTGTAGCGGGCGACGAGCATGCCCTGCCCGACCGAGGCGGTCGCCTGCGCCGTCGCGAGGTCGCGCGGCCGGCTCGCGAGCCCCAGGGGCCCGATCCCCGCGGCGATCGCGCCGGACGTGACGAGCACGACCTGGCCGCCCGCCGCGCGTCGCGCCGCGAGGACGTCGACGAGCGCGCGCAGGGCTGTGAGGTCGAGGTGCCCGTCCGCGCCCGTGAGCGAGGACGAGCCGATCTTCACCACCACGCGGCGGGCGGAGGCGATCTCGGAGCGGGAGGACAGCGCGTTCACGCGTCCATCATCGCCGCCCGCCCCTGCCGGGCGCGCAGGATTTCACGGACCAGGACGCGCCGAACCGGTTGTGGGCACGGAATGGGCCCGGTCCCCACGAGGGGGCCGGGCCCATTCCCTGCCCACAGCGGACCCGCGTCAGTCCGCGTCGGGGTCCGTCCACGTGCCGGCCTCGCGCTCGGTCCACAGCTCGCGGCGCGCCTCGGCCTTGGCGTCCATGCGCTCGTGGTGCTCACGACGCTTCTCCGTGCGCGTGGGGCGCAGGCGCTCGTCGAGGCGGTTGTCGGAGCCGCGCGGGCCGCCGAGCAGCTCGGAGCCGGTCATGAGCGTCGGCTCCCAGTCGAAGACGACGGCGTTGGCGTCGGTGCCGATGCGCACCTCGTCGCCCCCGACGGCCCCGGCGGCGAAGAGCTTCTCCTCCACGCCCAGGCGGGCGAGGCGGTCCGCGAGGTAGCCGACGGCCTCGTCGTTGCTGAAGTCCGTCTGGCGCACCCAGCGCTCGGGCTTGGCGCCGCGCACCTCGAACCAGTAGTCCGTGGCCCCGCCCTTGCGCGTGACGGTGAACCCGGCCTCGTCGACGGCGCGCGGCCGCAGCACGACGCGCGTCGGCTCGGGCGCGGGCGCCTCGGCGCGGGCCTTCTCGACGAGCTCGGCGAGCGCGTAGGTCAACGGGCGCAGGCCCTCGTGGCTGGCCGTCGAGATCTCGAACACGCGCAGGCCGCGCGCCTCGAGGTCGGGCTTGACGAGGTCGGCGAGCTCGCGCGCCTCGGGAACGTCGATCTTGTTGAGGACGACGAGCCGCGGGCGCTCGGTGAGCGGCACGCGGCCGCCCTCGATGTCGAGGTCCTGGGCGTAGGCGGCGAGCTCCGCCTCGATGACGTCGAGGTCGCTGATCGGGTCGCGGCCCGGCTCGAGCGTCGCGCAGTCCAGCACGTGCACGATCACGGCGGTGCGCTCGATGTGGCGGAGGAACTCGAGCCCGAGCCCCTTGCCCTCGCTCGCGCCCGGGATGAGGCCCGGGACGTCCGCGACGGTGAAGCGTGCCGAGCCCGCCTGCACGACGCCGAGGTTCGGCACGAGCGTCGTGAACGGGTAGTCGGCGATCTTGGGCCGCGCGGCGGAGATCGCCGCGACGAGCGAGGACTTGCCCGCGCTGGGGTACCCGACGAGCGCGACGTCGGCGATCGTCTTCAGCTCGAGGACGACGTCCCGCTCCTCGCCCGGCTCGCCCAGCAGGGCGAAGCCCGGCGCCTTGCGGCGCGGCGACGAGAGCGCGGCGTTGCCGAGCCCGCCGCGGCCGCCCTCGGCGATGACGTACTCCGCGCCGTCGCCCACGAGGTCGGCGAGGACGGTCCCGTCCGTCGCCTTGACGACGGTGCCGTCCGGCACGCGCAGGACCAGGTCGTCGCCGTTCGCGCCGTCGCGGTCGTCGCCCATGCCCTGGGTGCCCGACGTCGCGTGCCGGTGCGGCGAGTGGTGGTACTCGAGCAGCGTCGTGGTCTGCGCGTCGACCACGAGCCGCACGGTGCCGCCGTCACCGCCGTTGCCGCCGTCGGGGCCGGCGAGCGGCTTGAACTTCTCGCGACGGACCGAGGCGCACCCGTTCCCGCCGTTGCCGCCGGAGACGTGCAGGACGACACGGTCGACGAAGCTGGCCATGGAACGATCCTCTCAGAGGTGGGTGTGCGAGAAACAGCAGGAGGGGCGCACCGCGTCGGTGCGCCCCTCCTGCTCGAAGCCTGTGGCTGTCGCTCAGCCCTCGACGGCGACGATGTCGATGACCTTGCGGCCACGACGCGTGCCGAACTGGACCGCACCGGCGGCCAGGGCGAACAGCGTGTCGTCCTTGCCGCGGCCGACGTTCTCACCGGGGTGGAAGTGCGTGCCGCGCTGGCGGACGATGATCTCGCCCGACTTGACGACCTGACCGCCGAAGCGCTTGACGCCGAGGCGCTGGGCGTTCGAGTCGCGACCGTTGCGCGAGGAGCTCGCGCCCTTCTTGTGTGCCATGACGAACCTGCTTTCGTGCTGGT
>JAQSXO010000055.1 GCA_029256625.1 Cellulosimicrobium sp.
ATGGACGGCATCGAGGCGACCCGGCGCGTCGTCGCGGAGCACCCCGGGACGCGCGTGCTCGTCCTGACCACGTTCGACGTCGACGAGTACGCGTTCGCGGCGCTGCGCTCGGGCGCGAGCGGCTTCCTGCTGAAGAACGCCCGGCCGCACGACCTCGTGGAGGCGATCCGCACCGTCGCGGCGGGCAGCTCGGTGGTCGCGCCCCGCGTGCTGCGCCGCATGCTCGACCTCTTCGCGCCACACCTGCCCGCCGGGGAGCAGCCGGCGAACGACGGCCTCGACCCGCGCCTGCGGTCGCTCACACCGCGCGAGCTCGACGTGCTGCGGTGCGTGGCGGAAGGGCTCTCCAACGCCGAGATCGCCGAGCGCCTCGTCTTGTCGTCGACGACGGTCAAGACGCACGTGGGCAACCTCCTCGCCAAGCTCGGGGTGCGGGACCGGGTCCAGGCCGTGATCGTCGCCCACGAGAGCGGGCTGGTCGGGTCGCGACCCTGACCGGCGGTCCCGGCCGCCGTCGGTGCTCCGCGTTCACCCCCGACGGGTGAGGCTCCGCCCCGGGTCCGCTGCGACCGTGGTGACGAGCGCCGGAGAGGAGCCCACGATGACGGCTGCGCAGATCCCCCGACAGCAGGTCCCTCCCGCCACGGGCCCGTGGCACACCGCCTCGACGGAGGCCGTGTGCGCGGCGCTCGACGTCGACCCGGCGGTCGGGCTGACGTCGGCGCAGGTCGCCGAGCGGCGCGCCCGGTACGGGCCCAACGCGCTCGCGGAGGAGCGCAAGGAGAGGCCGTGGCAGGCGTTCCTGCGGCAGTACCGGGACCTCATGCAGCTCGTCCTCGTCGGGGCGGCGGTCGTGAGCATCATCGCGCTCGGCGACGTCACGACGGGCGTCGTCGTCCTCGCGCTCACCGTGCTCAACGCCCTCATGGGCCTGCACCAGGAGGGCAAGGCCGCCCAGAGCGTCGCGGCCCTGCAGCAGATGCTCGTCATGACGGCCACGGTGCGCCGCGACGGGCGCCAGGAGCAGGTGCCCGCGGAGGAGCTGGTGCCGGGCGACGTCGTCGGCTTCGAGGCCGGCAGCAAGATCCCGGCCGACGGGCGGCTGCTCGTCGCGGCGTCGCTGGAGATCGAGGAGGCCGGCCTCACGGGCGAGAGCACCCCGGTCGCCAAGGGCGTCGAGACCGTCGTCGCGGACGACGCGCCGCTCGGCGACCGCACCGACATGGCGTACATGAACTCGCAGGTGACGCGCGGGCGCGGCGAGATGGTCGTCACCGCGACGGGCATGACCACCGAGGTGGGCCGCATCTCCGGGATGCTCAGCGGCGTCGAGCAGGACAAGACGCCGCTCACGCGCCAGCTCGACCGCATCACCGTGATCATCACGGTCATGGCGGCGATCGCCCTCGTCGTCGTGGTCGTCCTGGGCCTGGTGCGCGGCGAGGACTTCGACAGCCTGTTCGTCGTCGGGATCAGCCTGGCCATCGCGGCGATCCCGACGGGCCTCCCCGCCGTGGTCACGATGCTGCTGTCGCTCGGCACGCGCCGGCTCGCCGAGGAGGGCGCGATCGTCAAGCGCCTCAAGTCGGTCGAGACGCTCGGGTCGACCTCCGCGATCTGCTCGGACAAGACGGGGACGCTCACGCTCAACCAGATGACGGCACGCCGCCTCGTGCTCGCCGGGCGCCGGTTCTCCGTCGACGGCGAGGGCTACTCGACGACCGGCCGTGTCCTCGCGGCCGCCGGCTCGACCGACGTCCCGCTCGAGCCCGTCGCGCTGCCGCTCGCGCTCGCGAGCGACGCCGTCGTGCGCGACGGCGAGTGCATCGGCGACCCCACCGAGGGCGCGGTCGTCGTCCTGGCCGCGAAGGCGGGCCTCGACGTCGAGGAGACGCGCGCCGAGCACCCGCGCGTCGCGGAGGTCCCGTTCGACGCCGCGTACAAGTTCATGGCGACGTTCCACGACATCGACGGCGCGCTCACGTGCTTCGTCAAGGGCGCCCCGGACGTGCTGCTCGCCCGGTCGAGCCGCTACCTCACCGCCGACGGCGGGACGGCGCCGCTCGACGACGACTCCCGCGCGCGCGTCGTGGCCGAGAACGACGCGCTCGCGGGCGAGGGCATGCGCGTGCTCGCGGTCGCGCGGCGGACCGTCGGCCGGGACGAGCTGTCCGGCGAGCTCCTCGACGCGGTGCGCGACCTCGAGCTGGTCGCGCTCGTCGGCATCGTCGACCCGCCGCGGCGGGAGGCGCGCGACGCCATCGCGGAGTGCCGCGACGCCGGCATCCGTGTCCGGATGATCACGGGCGACCACGTGACCACCGCGGCCGCGATCGCCGGGCAGCTCGGCATCGAGGGCCGTGCGCTGACCGGCGCCGAGTTCGCCGCGATGTCCGACGCCCAGCTCGAGGCGGAGGTGGGGGAGATCGGCGTGGTCGCGCGCGTCGCGCCCGAGGACAAGGTGCGCCTCGTCGACGTGCTCAAGCGCAAGGGCGACGTGGTCGCCATGACGGGCGACGGCGTCAACGACGCCCCGGCGCTCGCGCGCGCGGACATCGGCGTGGCGATGGGCATCACGGGCACCGAGGTGACCAAGGACGCCGCGGAGATGATCCTCACCGACGACAACTTCGCGACGATCGTGGCCGCCGTCGAGGGAGGTCGCGGGCTCTACGACAACCTCATGAAGTACATCCGCTTCCAGATGGTCGTGCTCGTGGGCTTCATCCTCACGTTCGTGGGCGCCGGGATCTTCACCGTCGCGGGCGGCACGCCGCTCACGCCGCTCCAGATCCTCTGGGTGAACTTCGCGATCGACGTGCTGCTCGCGATCGGCCTCGGCTTCGACGCCGCGACGCCCGGTCTCATGCGCCGCCGTCCCCGCCCGCCGACCGAGCCGGTCATCGGCCGCGGGCTCGGGGTCCGGCTCGCCGTCGGCGGCGTGCTCATCGCCGTCGGCTCGCTCGTCGCCGTGGCGTGGGGCGAGGCCGACGCCGACCTGGCCGTCGCGACGACGATGGGCCTCACCGCGATGTCGCTCCTGCACGTCGTGGCGGCGCTGGAGTGGCGCGACCCGCGGGCCAGCATCCTGTCGTTCGAGACCCTCGCGAACGGCCGGTTCGTGGTGCTCCTGCTCGCGTCGCTGGGGCTGACGTTCCTCGTCACGACCCTCGACGGCCTGCAGCGGATCTTCGGCACGGTCGACCTCGACGGCGGCCAGTGGGGCGTGTGCGCGCTCGTCGCGCTCGGGTTCCTCGTCCTCGCGGAGCTCGGCAAGCTCGTGCTGCGCCAGGTGGACAAGCGCCGGGTGCCCGCCGAGGCCCCTGCGGCTGCCCGAGCCTGAGGCGGCGGCTCAGGGCACGACGCCGAGCTCGCGACCCCGACGCACGGCGTCGCGGCGCGAGCTCACGCCGAGCTTGCGGTAGACGGACTTGAGGTGCGCCTTCACGGTGTTCACCGACACGAAGAAGTCCTCGGCGATCTCGACGTTGCTCGCCATCGACGGCAGCACCGCGAGGATCGCCAGCTCGCGCTCGGTGAGGGGCTCGACGAGCGGGGTCGGCTCCGGCGCCCGGTCCGCCGGGTCGAAGTGGACGCGCAGCAGTGCGGCGAGCGCGTCGTCGCGCGCGGCGACCGCGCGCGCGAGGGCAGGGCGCAGCTCCCGCACCACGACCGTGAGGACCGGACGGACGAGCCGCTCGGCCGCGGCGAGGTCGAGGGCGCGCGCCAGCGGGACCTCGACCCGGCGCGTGCCAGCGCGTGCCAGCGCCGACGCCTCGACGAGGGCCGCCTCGACCCGCACGAGGGTGTCCACCTCCCCCTCTCCCGCGTCCGCCAGCCCCGCGACGGCACGCAGGGCCGCCCCGGTCCGCCCCGTGGCGAGCAGCTCGCGAGCGCCGCACACCGCGGCGACGCCCGCCGTGCCCAGGCCCTCCCGCCGCCCGCGCACCGGGAGCGCGGGCTGCGTGCCGTCGTCGAGCAGGCGGACGGCGGCGGTCGCCCGGACCCACAGGTCGGCGAGCACGGGCGGCGTCGCGACGGGTCCGAGCGCACGGTCCGCCGCGACCAGCGCGTGACGTGCCGCCCCGGCGTGCCCGCGGTCCGCCCCCACCAGGGCCTGGAGGAGCCGGACGGCGGCCTCGGACGCCGGCTCACTGCCCCCGGCGTCGGCCGCCAGGGCGTGCGCGAGCTCCCGGTCGAGGGCGTCCTCGCCGGCCCGCAGGTACTGCACCCACGCGCGCGCCGCGTGCGCCGGGCGGACGTGGGCGTAGCCGTCCCAGCCGCGCGGCTCCGCCTCCGTCTCGACCGCGAGCGCGACCGCCTCCGCCTCGTCGAGCCGGCCCTCCGCGACCGCGCGGAGGGACGCCGCGGCGCGTGCCCCGAGGACGAAGAGCTGGGGTGCGCGCCACTCGCGTCCCGGAGGCGGCGCGAGCGGGAACGAGGACGTGACCGGCTCGGGGCCCACCGAGCACCAGGCGAGGCCCGCGGCGCGGTGAGCCTGCGCGAGGCCGCGGTAGGTGTCGAGGGCGGGGAAGGGGTAGGGCGCCGCGTCCGCGGCGGCGAGGGCCGCGCCGGCCGCCGTCGCGATCCCCCGGACGTCACCGGTCGAGCGCGCGACCGAGGCGTCGAGCAGCCCCAGGAGCACGGCCGCCGCGGGCTCCTCGCCGGGGTCGAGCAGGTCGCGGGCCGTCTCGACGTGGCGGCGAGCGGCGTCGAACCGCTCGTCGACGTACGCGAGCGCGCCCGCGCACAGGTGGAGGCGGGCGTCGACCCCGATCGTCGCGTACGGCACGCGCCGCAGGGTGTCCGCGACGGTCTCGCGGTGCGGTCCCGCGAGCTGCACCGCCGCACCCTCGACGAAGACCTCGCCCACGAGCGGCCAGTCCTCCGCCGCCGCCGCGTGCTCCAGGGCCCGCAGCGCCTCGCCGTCCCGCGCGAACCAGCGCGCCGCCGCGCGGTGCGCGTCGCGCAGACGCGCCGGGTCCTCGACCCGGAGCTGGCTCAGGAGCATCTCGCGCAGGAGCGGGTGGTACCGGTACCAGGTGCGACCCTGGCCCGCCGTCATGACGAACCCGTCGGCCGCGGCGAGGCCCGGGAGCAGCCGCTCGGCCGGTGCCCCGGGGTCGAGGGCGGACGCGAGGTCCGGGCACACGGCCGAGGTCACGCTCGTGCGCAGGAGGAAGCTGCGCGTCGCCGGGTCCTGGCCGTCGAGGACCTCCGCCAGGAGGAACTCCGCCGCCGAGCGGTCGGCGCGCGCCCGGCTCGCGGCGTCGTCGGCCTCGACCCGGAGGCGGACGCCCACCGCCCAGCCGCCCGTCTCGTCGAGGACGCGCCCCGCGTCGGACGCCGAGAGCGGCCTCCCGTGCACCGCGGCGAGCGTCGTGACGGCCGGGGCGTCGAACGCGAGGTCGGCGGCACCGACCTCGGCGACCTCGCCGTGCGCGCGCAGCCGTTGCAGCCGGACCAGCGGGTCGACGCGCGTGAGCAGGACGAGGTGCAGGGGCAGCGGGTACCGCAGGAGGTCGTCGACCGTCGCCGCCACGTCGGGGCGCGCGGCGTGGTGGAAGTCGTCGAGCACGAGGACGACCGGCTCGGGCAGCTGCTCGACGGCCGCGAGGACCCGGCGCAGGAGCGCGGGCGAGAGCCGCGGCGGGACGACGAGCGTCTCGAGCGGGTGACCCGGGGGCACGGCGCCCGCCGCGCGCAGCGCGGACAGGACGTCGGCCCAGAACGCCGCCGGCTTGTCGTCGAACGGCTCCAGCGTCAGCCAGGCGACCCGTGGGCCGGTGGCGGCGCGTGCCCACCGTGCCACCGCGGTCGTCTTGCCCCAGCCCGGGCCGGCGGACACGAGCGTCAGACGCCGGGTCGCCGCGGCTGCGACGAGGGACTCGACCGCGGGGCGCGCGACCGTCGTCGCGGGGAGCTCCGGGACCGACGTCCGGGCACCCAGGATCTCGGAGGCGTCGGCGCCGCGCGCGACCACCGTCCGCTCGGCACGTGGCTCGACCGAGGCCATGAGTGCAGGCTAGGCCCGCGCTCCGGGCACCGCACGGCGGGACGTCGGGACGCTGCGTCAGGCCGGCCCCGCGCCGGACGGCGGGGCGACGACGTCCGGCGTATCGGTGGCGACGGGCGGCCGCGCGAGGATCTCGACGACGACGAGCACGAGACCCGCGACGAGCGCGCCGCCCACCACGAGCCCCGGCGTCAGGGAACCCGCCAGGAGGAGGACGAGGGCGGCGACGCCGATGACGACGACGCGCACGAAGGCCTTGTGGCGCCCGAGCCAGTCGCCGACCGGGCCCGCGGAGACCCCGCGCCCCTCGCCCCACCCGCGCACCGCGGCGCCGGCGCGCCCCAGCCCGGCGCGCAGGCTGCGCGCGGACGCGCTCGACCCGCCGAGGTATGCGGCGAGCGCGACGACGAGGCCGAGCACGCCCACGGTGCGCAGCGTGAGACGGAGGTACCCCACGGCCTGGTCGAACACGACCTCCGCGGCGTCGAGCCGGAGCACCTGCCCCGAGAGCGCGCCGAGGTAGAGTCCCCGCGCCACGGCGAGCCCGACGCCGAGCGCGACCATCGCCCCGGTCAGCGCCAGCCCCGCCATGACCAGGGCGCGAGACCGGCGGTTCGCGACGAGGACCCCGGCGGCGAGCAGGCCGAGCGCGACCCACGGCAGCCACGTCGTGAGGGTCACGATCTGGGCGTACCGGTTCTGGAGCATGACGAGCTCCGCGGACTGGGCGATGGTGAACGTGGCGTCGACGGACGGGATGCGGGCGGCGACGCCCAGCCCGCGGTCGACCAGCCGCTCCTTGAGCAGGTCGATCAGGCCGGAGAGCTGGATGCTGAGGCGGCCGTCGTCGACCTGGAGGATGTCACCGTCCTCGCCGCGCATGACGGCCACGAGCTGCTGGTGCGCCACGCGGTTCGCCTGGAGCCAGGCGCCCTCGAACGCGTCGCTCTCGACGAGCCGGGTCGCGGTCTCGTGCACCAGGGACTCGACGCCGCTCTGGAGGGGCGCCTCGAGCGCGGCGAGCGCCTGGGTGGCGCGCGGCGGGACGTCCCGCTCCTCCAGTCCTCCGACGAGGTCGTCGACGAGCGCCCCGACGTCGATGCGGGACATGACGACCTCGGTGAGCCGCCCCGCCACCGCGGACTGCACGACCGGGTCCGCGGCGAGCGGGCCGACCGTCGCGACGTACCGGTCGGTGTCCGTCAGCTCGCGCTGGGCCCACGCCGAGACCGCGCCCAGCGGGGCGAGCAGCGCCCCCAGCGTGATGAGCACGGCGCACGCCACGGCCCGCAGCCGGCGCCGGGGACGGCGGACGGCGGACGGCGACCCCGTGCTCGCCCCCGCCTCCGCCCCCGCCCCGCCGCCGACCGCCGTCGGCCGTTCCTCGAGCCGACGCCGCAGCTCCGCGTTCTCGCGCTCGAGCGCGGCGAGCCGTGCCGCCACGTCGTCGGTCTCGGCACCGGTCCCGGCTCTGGTCGCGGGCTCGCTCTCGTCGGCCATCACGGGTTCCTCAGGCGAGCGCCCGCGCCTTGAGCCGGGCGAACTCGTCGGCGTCGATGGTCCCGGCGTCGTAGAGCGCCTTCGCGTCCGCGATCTCGCTCGCCGGTGACCGGCCGGTGCTCGCGGTCGCCCGGACGTAGTCGTCCATGACCTGGCGCCGTGCGCGGTCCTCCTCGGCGTGGCGCTCGGCCATGCCGCGCCCGCGGGCGATGACGTAGACCAGCGCCGAGAGGTAGGGGACGAAGATCAGCGCGATGATCCACAGCGCCTTCCACCAGCCGCTGAGCGCCTTGTCGCGGAACAGGTCGGCGACGATCTGGAACAGCACGACGAGGTACGCGATGAAGAAGAACCACCACACCATGAGCCAGAACCAGTCCCAGAAGCCGTCCATCGAGCACCCCTCCTGTCGGGTCACGGACGTCCCGTGACGGTCCCACTGTGGGTCGTCCGCCCGTCCGCGTGCTCACCCGCCGGGGGTAGTCGCCGTCGCACCGCCCCGGGGCACCCGCGCCGGGTGATCCGCGCCTCGCGGCGCGCCCGCATCCTGGTCCGACGTGGGCGATCCGGGAGAGGCGCATGGACGGCACGACGATGGTCGAGGTGACGGTGCTGGGACCCGTGGCGCTCCCCGCGGCCGACCTGGCCGAGCTCGGCGTCCACCGGACGGCGGAGTGCACGCTGCTCGAGGCGACCGTGCGCGACCAGGCCGCGCTGTACGGGTTGCTCCAGCGACTCGCGGCGCTCGGCCTCGACCTGCTCGAGCTGCGCACGGCGGCGCCCGGGCAGCGGGCCGACGTCGAGGTCGTCGTCCGCGGTCCCGTGGGCGCTCTGGTGCAGGAGATGCTGGGCGACGTCGGCCGCGCCCTCCCGGGGTCGCTCACGTCGTACCGGCTGAGGGACACCGACCTGGCCGGGCTGCTCGCCGTCGCCTCCGACCTGCGCGAACCCGCCTCCGGCGACGACCCACCGCCCACCGCTCCCCCGGGCTCTCCCGCCGCACCGGGGCAGCGCGCGTCCGACGCGATGGACGTGCGGATCGCCCAGCTGCGCGAGCTCGCCGCGCTACGCGACCAGGGCATCCTGACGGACGCGGAGCTCGCGACGCAGAAGGCGCGCATCCTCGGGCACTGACCGGCGGTGACCGGGCCCGGCGCGGCTCTGACGTGCCGGCCGCGCGCCACCCTTGACACCCGGAAAGCGCCTTCCCTACGCTGCGAGGGTCGCGCACACGGACGTGCAGCTCGAGCCGGACGGGAGAGCAGGACGCGGCGGCCGAGGGGCCGTCACGGACCGTGCGCGCGGCCCGTGCGGACCCCGGCGCAACGACGCGGCCGAGGGGAACCGGCGGCGTGCAGGAACCCGACCCGGCGACGGACGGCCGGCGGGTCGGAGACATGACAGCGCTCACCCATGTCGTGCGAGCACCACCCGACGAAACGGAGCAGACGATGACGTCTACGCATTCGAGCCGACGAGGGAGAGCGGCGATCGCCCTCTCCCTCGCGGCCGTCCTGGGGGGAACCCTCCTCGGACCACCGGCGGCCGCGGAGGAGGCCGCGGACGAGTTCACCGAGGTCCTCAGCTTCGAGGCCTACCAGCGCACCGCGCTCAACGGCCAGGACGGCTGGTCCGCCTCGTCGGCCGCCCGGGTCATCGCCGACCCGCTCAACGGCAACAACCAGGTGCTCGAGATGGTCGGGGGCACCCAGCGCGCCCACCGCGCCGTCCCCGGGATCGCCGACGGGACGACCGGGACCGTGTTCTTCCGCTTCATGCGGACGGGCAGCGTCGACACGTCGTTCGGCATCACCGACCTCGACGCGCCGTCCGACTACGCGCACAGCCGCGCGTACGTGAACAACCAGAACAACGACGTCATGCTCGTGCGCGACGGCGGCGCCTTCAAGCCCGCGGGCGTCTGGTCGCGCGACACGTGGCAGTGCGTCTGGATCGTCGCCGACAACGCGACGGACAAGGTCAGCGTCTACAGCCAGGGCGGCCCGTACGAGGAGATCACCCGGCTGCCCGAGGGCACCGAGCAGCAGTTCGGCTTCCGCCAGGGCGTGACCTCGGCGCTCGACCGGTTCTTCTGGATCAACGGCGCCAGCAGCGCGGGCCGTCTCATGCTCGACGACGTCGCGGTCGACACGGCCGGGCAGAACCTCGCCGTCCCGACGGGCAACCCCGCCGACTGCGCCGCCGGCGGCACGACGCCGAACGAGCCGCTGCTCAACCCGCTGCCCGACCCCACGCCGTCGACGCTCGGGATCGAGGTGACGGAGCTCGCCCAGCTCCCCGCGTCGCAGACGACACCGGCGACGCAGGACCAGCGCCTCGTGCGCCACAACCGGATCACGCACCTCGACGAGATCCCGGACGACTCGGGCCGCCTCATGGTGCCGGACAACAACGCGGTCCTCTACACGGTCGACAAGGACACCGGCGCGTACGTGCCGTACCTGGACGTGCGCCAGCAGTTCCTCGACAACTTCCACAACAGCGCGGGTCTCGGCACCGGGCTCGGCTCCGCCGAGTTCCACCCCGACTTCGCCGAGAACGGCCTGTTCTACACGGTGCACACCGAGGGCGGCACGGCGCTGACGGAGGACACCCCGGACTACCCCGCGTATGGCAACACCCAGTTCCACAGCGTCGTCACGGAGTGGAAGGCGACCGACCCGTCCGCACCGGTCTTCGCGGGCACGAGCCGCGAGGTCCTGCGCGTGCCGTTCGCCGGCCGCGTGCACACCGTGCAGCAGATCGCGTTCAACCCCACGGTGACCGAGGGTGACGCCGACTACGGGAACCTCTACGTCCTCGTGGGCGACGGCGGCAACGGCGTCGGCAACGGCAACCCGCAGAACCTCGCGACGCCGCAGGGCAAGGTCTTCCGCATCGACCCGCTGGGCACGAACGCCGCCAACGGGCGGTACGGGATCCCCGCGGACAACCCGTTCGTCGGCACGCCGGGGGCGCTGCCGGAGATCTATGCCGTCGGCCTGCGCGACCCGCACCGCATCAGCTGGGATCCCGAGGGCGACCACACGATGTACCTGGGGCACATCGGCGAGTGGCAGGTCGAGTCGGTCTACGCCGTCGAGCCGGGCGACAACTTCGGCTGGTCCGTGCGCGAGGGGTCGTTCCTCGCGGACAACCGCCAGATCTACCCGCTGCCCGCGAACGACGCGGAGAAGGGGTTCACGTACCCCGTGGCCGCGTACGACCACAACCGCGACCCCGGCCAGACCGGGGACGCGGGCGTCGCGCTCAACGGCGGGTTCGTCTACCGCGGCGACATCCCCGCGCTGCGCGGGCGCTACCTCTTCACGGACCTCGTGCGCGGCTGGGTGCTCGCCACCGAGCAGGACGAGATGGTGCGCAACGACGGCGACCTCGCGGACCTGGCCGAGATCGAGCACCTGCGCGTGTTCGCCGACGGGCAGGAGACCACGTTCCAGGAGCTCGTCGGAGACCAGCGCGTCGACCTGCGCTTCGGGTCGGACGCCGACGGCGAGCTGTACCTCATCTCGAAGGCCAACGGGAAGATCTGGCAGGTCACCGGCGCGCGCCGGGTGACCGCCTCGTCCCCCGTCGCGCTGCCCGAGCTCGCCCCGAACCTCGTCGCGCACTACGACTTCGACCACCCGGTCGCGGGCGCGACGACGTGGGAGGCCGACCAGGGCTGGTCCGGCACGAACATCCAGCTCGTCAACGGCGGCGTCGAGATGCGCGTGGCCGACCGGGCCTACCCCGGTGCGGGCGAGGCGCTCCAGACGCAGCAGATGAGCCCGCTCACGGCGTCGAACGACGACTGGAAGGCCGGCGTCTACGACCCCGCGGGCGTGGACTCGCTCGGTGCCTTCGCCGGAGCGGAGGAAATCTCCGTCATGGGCTGGTTCAAGCCGACCGGTGAGCACCCGGCCCTCAACTCCGGCACCACGAACCCCGACGACCGGTACAACGCGATCGGGCTCGCGGGCGTCCTCACCGGGACCTCGGACGGCCACGCCGTGCGGGCGCTGCTGGAGGTCATCACGGTCGACGGCGAGCTCAAGCTCGTCGCGCTCGGCCGCCGGGTCGACGGCGCGGGGTCGTGGACGTTCGCGGCCGACCTGCCGTGGGACCAGATCCTCGAGCGCAACCGCTGGGTCCACCTCGCGGCGACGTTCGACTTCGCGGGCGGCGAGATGAAG
>JAQSXO010000056.1 GCA_029256625.1 Cellulosimicrobium sp.
TGTTCGTGGTCGTCACGCTCGTGGTCGACCTGCTCTACCCCCTGCTCGACCCCCGGATCGACGCACGACAGAAGGCGGTGGCCGCATGAGCACCAGGCCAGGAGTGCGCATCGTGCTCCGGGACGACGTCCGGGTCGCGGACCGTGCCGCGGTGGCCGACGCACCGCCGTCGGGCCTGCTCGTCCCCGACGCTCCGCCCGCCGACGCGCCCGAGGTGCGCACGCCGGAGGAGATCGAGGTCGCGGACCGCGAGGACGCCCGCGCGATCATTCGGTACGGCCGGGTCCGCGGCGCCGGACCCGCGGGCCGGTGGCGCCGCGGGGTGCGGTACGCCGCGCGGCGTCCCGGGCTGGTCGTCGCCGTGCTCGTCGTCCTGCTCGTCACGGCGTGGGCGGTCGTCCCGCAGCTCTTCACGGCGTACGACCCGTTGACGGGCGTGCCCGCGGACCGGCTCCAGCCGCCCTCGGGTGCGCACCTGTTCGGCACCGACCACCTGGGGCGCGACGTGTACGCGCGCGTCGTCCACGGCGCGCGCGCGTCGCTCAGCGCGACCGTCGTCGCGGTGGCGGTCGGGCTCGTCGCCGGGTCGCTGCTCGGCCTGCTCGCGGGGTTCGTGCGCGGGTGGGTGGACGACGTCGTCGGCCGGTTCGTCGACGTGCTGCTCGCGATCCCCAGCATCCTGCTCTCGCTCGCGATCATCACGGCGCTCGGCTTCGGGACGGTGAAGGTCGCGATCGCCGTCGGCATCACGAGCGTCGCCACGTTCGCGCGCGTCATGCGGGCCGAGGTCCTGCGGAACTCGACGTCGGTGTACGTCGAGGCGGCCCGCGCGTCGGGCGTGCGCTGGTACGGCGTGCTGGGGCGCCACGTGCTGCCCAACTCGACAGGACCGGTGCTCGCGCTCGTCGCGCTCGAGCTCGGGACCGCCGTGCTCGCGATCTCGGCGCTGAGCTTCCTCGGCTACGGGACGCCGCCGCCCGCGCCCGAGTGGGGGTCGCTCGTCTCGGGCGGGCGCGACTACCTGGCCACCGCGTGGTGGCTGACGACCATGCCGGGCCTCGTGATCGTCGCCGTCGTGCTGTCGGCGAACCGCATCGCGCGGGCTCTGGAGCGCAGCGGAGGGGACTCATGACCGCCACGACGCCGACCACCCAGGAGCGTCCCGGCACGCCGCCGGACGAGGTGCCCGCGCTCGAGATCCGCGGGCTCGAGGTCGCCTACCGCACGCGCGACGGCGGCTCGTACGCGGCCGTCCGCGACGTCGACCTCACGGTCGGGGCGGGCGAGGTCGTGGCGCTCGTGGGCGAGTCCGGGTCGGGCAAGAGCACGACGGCCCACGCGGCGCTGCACCTGCTGTCGCGCGGGGGAGCGGTGACGGGCGGGACCATCCGGCTCGGCGGACGCGACGTCGGCGAGCTCTCCGAGAAGGAGTGGCAGCAGGTGCGCGGCCGCGACGTCGGCCTCGTGCCGCAGGACCCGACGGTCTCGCTCAACCCCGTCACGCGCGTGGGCGACCAGGTCGCGGAGGTGCTCGTCATCCACGGGCTCGCGCGGCGCAAGGAGGCGCGCGAGCGGGCGGTCGAGCTGCTGCGCCAGGCCGGGATCGACGACCCGGAGGCCCGTGCGCGGCAGTACCCGTCGCAGCTCTCCGGCGGCATGCGCCAGCGCGTGCTCATCGCGATCGCGGTCGCCGCGCGCCCGAGGCTCGTCGTCGCGGACGAGCCGACGAGCGCGCTCGACGTGACTGTGCAGCGCCGCATCCTCGACCACCTCGACGGCCTCGTGCGCGACCTCGGCACCGCCGTCCTGCTCATCACGCACGACCTCGGGGTCGCGGCGGACCGCGCCGACCGCATCGTCGTCCTGGAGCACGGCGTCGTCGTCGAGGAGGGCACCGCCGAGCAGGTGCTGCACGACCCGCGCCACCCGTACACCCAGCAGCTCATCGCCGCGGCGCCGAGCCTCGCGAGCTCGCGCCTCGTCGCGGGCGGCACCCCGGAGACGGCGCCGGGCGGCGGCGTCGTCCCGCGCGCTGGCGCGAGCCGCGCCGTCGATCAGCGGCTCGCTGTGCCCGACGGCGCCGGCCCGGACACCGCGAGCACGCCCGTCCTCGCGGTGCGGGACCTGCGCAAGGAGTTCACGCTGCCGCGGGGCGCCGCGCACCGGACGCTCGTCGCCGTGGACGGCGTGAGCCTCGCGGTCGGGCGGGGCGAGACGTACGCGCTCGTGGGGGAGTCCGGCTCCGGCAAGAGCACGACGGCGCGGCTCGCCCTGCGCCTCGAGCGGCCCACCGCGGGCACGGTCGAGTTCGCGGGCGAGGACATCACGACGGCGCGCGGCGAGCGGCTGCGGTCGCTGCGCCGCGGGTTCCAGGTCGTCTACCAGTCCCCGTACGCGTCGCTAGACCCGCGGTTCACCGTGGAGCAGATCGTCACCGAGCCGCTGCGGGCGTACCGCGTCGGCTCGGCCTCGGAGCGTGCCGACCGGGCGCGCGCCCTCGTCGAAGACGTCGCGCTCCCCGCCGACGTGCTGCGGCGCGGGCCGCGCGAGCTTTCGGGCGGCCAGCGCCAGCGCGTCGCCATCGCGCGGGCGCTCGCCCTGAACCCGGCGCTCGTCGTGCTCGACGAGCCCGTCTCGGCGCTCGACGTGTCCGTGCAGGCCCAGATCCTCGAGCTGCTCGTGCGGCTCCAGGCCGAGCACGGGCTCGCGTACCTGTTCATCTCGCACGACCTCGCGGTCGTGCGCCAGGTGTCCGACCACGTCGGCGTCATGCACCGCGGGCGCGTCGTCGAGCAGGGGGCGGCCGAGCAGATCCTGCTCGACCCGCAGGAGGAGTACACGCGCGAGCTCGTGGCGGCCATCCCCGGCCGTCGCGCGCTCCAGGACGCGTCCCGGGCGTCGTCCACGACCGCAGGGAGCGCACGATGACCGTCGCCGCACGACCGGCAGCACCCGGAGCCCGGCCCGGGACCAGGCCGACGCCCGGGCCGCGCGTCCTCGCGGAGCCTGCCCCGGCGCCGCCGCGCACCGAGCTCGCGGGCCGCACCACCGAGCTGCTCCAGGTGATGATCCGCAACGCGTGCGTCAACGACGGCACGGTCGGCTCGGGGCACGAGGCGCGCAACGCGCGCGCCGTCGCCGACGCTTTCGACGGTCTCGACCTCGAGGTCGAGCGGGTCGAGCCGCGCCCCGGCCGCACGTCGCTCGTCGCGCGCCTGCGCGGGACCGACCCGGACGCGCCGTCGCTCGCGCTCGTCGGGCACACCGACGTCGTCCCCGTCGAGCCGGAGGGGTGGACGCGCGACCCGTTCGGCGGCGAGCTCGTCGACGGCTGGGTCTGGGGTCGTGGGGCGATCGACATGCTCGGCCTCACGTCCGCGTTCACGGTCGTCACGCGGGCGATCGCGGAGAGCGGGCGGCGGCTGCGCGGCGACCTCGTGCTCGCGGCCGTCGCCGACGAGGAGCACGGCAGCACCTGGGGTGTGGACTGGATCACCCAGCACCGGTACGACCTCGTGGACGTCGACGCGGTGCTCACGGAGTCGGGCGGGGTCCCGCTGGGGTCCCGCGGGAGCCGCACGGTCGCGGTCGGGGAGAAGGGCGGCGCGGGGCGGCGACTGCGAGTCATCGGGCGGCCCGGGCACGGGTCGGGCCCGTACGGGTCGCTCAACGCGATCGTGCTCGCGGCCGAGGCCGTGCGGCGGATCACCGCGCACCGCGGGCCGGTCGTCATCGGCGACCTGTGGCGCCGCTACGTCGACGCGCTCGACCTCGCGCCCGACGTGCGGGCCGCGCTGCTCGACCCCGCCCGGATCGACGACGCGCTGCCCGAGCTCGGCGCGCTCGCGTCCGTCGCGCACGCCACGACGCACACGACCGTCGCGCCGACCGTGCTGCACGCCGGGTCGAAGCCGAACGTCATCCCCGGGCTTGCGGAGGTCACGCTCGACGTCCGCGTCCTCCCGGGCGCGACCCCGCAGGACGTGGCCGACCTGCTCGACGACGCGCTCGGCGACCTGCGCGAGCACGTGCACGTCGAGGGGGACTGGTTCGGCGAGGCCTCGCAGTCGCCCACCGACGGCGCGGCGTACGCGGCGATCGAGCGCGCCGTGCGCGCGCACGCGGGCGCCGACGTCGTGCCGGTCCTCGGGACCGGCGGCACGGACGGGCGCTTCTTCCGCCGCCGCGGCGTGCCGGCCTACGGGTTCGGCCTGCTCAGCGAGCAGTGGGACCCGGGGGTGTTCCGTTCCCTGTTCCACGGGAACGACGAGCGCGTCGACGTCGAGTCGCTGGGGCTCACCGCCACCGCGCTGCACGACGTCGTGACGAGCTACCTCGGGTGAGCCGCCGCAACGAGGTAGAACCGCAGGTCGCGAGGTAGGACACCCGGTGTTCTACCTCGCGACCTGCGGTTCTGCCTCGCGGAGCCGGGCGCGGTCAGGCCTCGCGGTTCTCCGAGGAGAGGAACCAGGCGTGCTTCTCCAGGTCGGCGATGATCTCGTGCAGGATGTCGGCGCTGGTCGGGTCCTCGGCGTCGACGTCGTCGTGCACCTCGCGCACGACCTCGACCGTCTGGGCGAGGCGCTCGACGATCGCGTCGACCGTGTCGCCGACGGACACGAGGCCCGCCGGGTACGGCGAGAGGTCGGTCGTCGTCGCGACGGTCTCGGTGCGGCCGTCCGGCACGACCTGGAGCGCGCGCATGCGCTCGGCGACGGTGTCGCTGTGCTCGCGCGCGGCGTCCACGACGTCGTCGAGCTGGAGGTGCAGGTCGCGGAACCCGCGGCCCGTGACGTTCCAGTGGGCCTGCTTGCCCTGGACGTGCAGGTCGACGAGCGCGACGAGCACGCGCTGCAGGTGGGCGCGGAGCTTCTCCGACGCCTCGAAGCGTGCCGTGGCTCGGTGGATGGTGGGTGCGGACATGGTGCTCCTCGCTCTCTCGGGGGTCTCCCGGGTCGTGCGGCGGTCACCCGGCTTCCGTCGGTGCCGTCCGTGGCTCGTTCTCTTGAACGATTCCAGACTAGGCACCATTCCCCGTCCCCGCCAGCAAGGACAGGCGTGCCTGACCTGGGCGGACGCACCCTCCGGGCAGGCTCCGAGACGGGCGTGCGTCACGTTCTCTCGCCAGGTGAGAGGACCCGCCGCGCCCCTTGCCGGACGGCGCCCGGAGTGGTGCGCTGGCGTCATGACCGACGACCTCGCCCCTGCCGCCACGCACCTCCTCCCGCAGCGCACGCTCGGTTCCGGGGACGCCGCTCTCACCGTGTCTGCCGTCGGGTTCGGCGGCATGTCCGTCACCGACGCGTACGGTCCCGCGGACGCCACCGAGGCGGAGACCGTGCTGCGCCGCGCGCTCGAGCTCGGGGTGACGCTGATCGACACGGCCGACGTCTACGGGCACGGGCGCAACGAGGAGCTCATCGGCCGGGTTCTGGGCGCCCACCGGGACGAGATCGTGCTCGCGTCGAAGTTCGGCCTCCCGCCCGCGGGCGGGCACCCGGACGGGCGCCGGGTCGACGGCCGTCCCGAGTACGTGCGCTCCGCGGTCGACGCGAGCCTGCGCCGCCTGGGCACGGACCGTCTCGACCTGTACTACCTGCACCGCGTGGACCCGCAGGTCCCGATCGAGGACACGGTCGGGGCGCTCGCCGAGCTGGTGGGTGCCGGGAAGGTCCGGGGCATCGGGCTCTCGGAGCCCTCCGCGGCGACGGTGCGTCGTGCCCACGCCGTCCACCCGGTGACGGCGGTGCAGAGCGAGTACTCGCTGTGGACGCGGGACCCGGAGGACGGGGTGCTGCCCACCCTGCGCGAGCTCGGCATCGGGTTCGTGCCCTTCTCGCCGCTCGGCCGCGGCATCCTCACCGGCACCGTCGACGCCACCGACGGCTTCGCGGCCGACGACGTCCGGCGGTCCCATGCCCGCTACGCCGGCGAGGCGTTCGAGCACAACCGCGGTCTCGTCCGCTCGCTCGAGCAGCTCGCCGCGGAGCGCGGCGTCACGACGGCGCAGCTCGCGCTCGCGTGGCTCCTCGCCCAGGGCGACGACGTCGTGCCGATCCCCGGCACCAAGCGCGTGGCCTACCTCGGGCAGAACGTGGCGGCCGCCTCGATCGCGCTCAGCGCGGACGACGTCGCGGCGATCGGCGCGACCATCCCGCGCGAGGCCGTGCAGGGCGTGCGGCACCCGCAGCCGGACCTGCTCGCGGGCTGAACCCTCGTCAGCCCGGCTGCGCGGCGGTGCCCGGGGGCCGACGACGGCGCTCGCGGCCTCCGCGGTGTCGTGCCCCGGGGGCACGGAGACGTCCACCGGCACCGGTGGGGTGGAGGCCATGAGGAAGCCGACGGGAGCGCCGCGACCCACAGGGCCGCGGTCACGACGGCGTAGGGGAGCGGGACGTCGTCGGCGGTGCGCATGCGCCCGACCCGCGTTCCCAGGACGGGGGCGAGGGCGAACAGTCCCGCGGCCGGGATCGCCGCGACGACGAACCCCGCCATGAGCAGGCCGCCCCCGGCGGCAGCCGTTCCCGCCACGAGGCACGGCGGGAGCACCAGCGCCGCCCAGAGCTGGCCGTGGAACACGGTCGTCCGCAGTCGTCGTGCCGTCACCGTGCGCGGGCCCCTGTCGTCATGGCGCGCGTCGTCGCGTGCCGTCGCCGTTCGTCGGCATCGTACGGCGGCGCCGTCGCCCGAGGGACGGGGCGAGCGACCCATGGCTGGGTACGCGACGCGGACCTAGACTGGAGGAGTCCTGTGGGTCTCCCCGCGCAGAGGTCGGCTCCGATGTCGTGGCTGCTCATGATCTGGTGCGCGACGGCGTGCACGGCCGCCGCCGCGTGGTGGGTGCTGCGCCGCGCCGGCCGGCCCCCGAGCCACCGGACGGTCGGCCGGCCCGGCTTCCTGCGGCGGCGCCCGCCGGCCCCCGACCCGCTCGCGACGCTGGCGCTCCAGGTCCGGCTGAGCGAGCTCGCGGCGGAGATGCGGCGCATCGAGGCCGACCCGGAGGTCTACGCCCGCGCCCACCACTACCTCGCGGTCCAGGGTGCGTACGACGCGCTGCTCCGCGAGGCGTGCCGGCTCACCGGGCTCTCCGTCGAGGACGCGCCGCTGCGCGCCGGGTTCCGCACAGGGGACGACGAGAGGTTTCGCGAGGAGCTCGAGCTCAGCGCTCGCGGCTGGAGCTGGTGACCGGTCCACCCGTGAGGGGCGGCACGGGACGAGCGAGGGGCCCGACGGCGTTGGGTCCGCCGTCGGGCCCCTCGCCCGGGTGCCTCGCCCCGCTCAGAGCGCCGAGTGGTCCCCGATCCGGTGGTACGTCCGGTCGTGGTACACGAGGGGCGACGGCGTGCTGGTCACCTCGCGCCGCGGGACCTCGCCCGTGCCGACGCTCGACTCGAGCGCACGCAGCGACACGAGGTAGGAGTCGCCCACCGGCGTGCGCTGGACGACGCGGCCCCGGACCCACGAGAGGGCGCCGTCGATGACGGGTTCCCCGGTGCCGAGGCGCGACCAGCCGCCGTCGGCGAACCGGTCGATGCCGCTGGTCGCGAACCGCGCCGAGACGTCGTCCTGGTGGTCGGCGAGGAAGCTCACCGTGAGCGTGCGCGCCGCGGAGACCGCGGGCCACGACGACGACGTCGACGCGAGCGAGAACGCGAGGAGCGGGGGCGCGGCGGAGACGGAGATGACCGACGTCGCGGTGAACCCCACGAGACGGTCGTCGTGCGCGAGCGCGACCACGGCGACCCCGGCGGGGTGGCCGCGGAACACGGACTTGTACTCGTCGGGGGAGAGCTGGGGCTCGTCCTGCTCGGCCAGGAGGGCCTCCAGGTGGGTGAGCTCGGCGGTCATCGGGCCACCCCCGCGAACGCGTCGGCGACGGCCTCGTCGGCGTGGTCCGACGGGAGGTCCTCGACCGGGGGGAGGGGAGCCACCGCGCGACGCAGGGCGTCGCCCTCGCGGGCGAGCCACGCGTCCACGACGGGGCCCAGGTCCGCGAGCTGCGGCTCCGTGACCGTCAGCGACCGGGTCGGGACGACGGCGCCGAGCTCGACGAGCACGGGCCGCAGGTGCACCTCGCCGACGAGCGCGTGCGCCGGGTTGCCCGACACGACGAGCGGCACGACGACGACGCCCGCGAGCCCGTCCGGGCCGTAGAGGTCGAGGAAGGCCTTGAGGAGCCCGGTGTACGACGCCTTGTAGACCGGGGTCGCGACGACGGCGACCGTCGCCGAGGCCAGGCGCTCGCGCGCGGCGTCCGCCGCGGGGCGCTCGTGCGTGAGGATCTCGCCGGCGAACGTCGCGAGGTCGACCGTGGAGACGTCTTCCGCGCCGAGGAGGGCCGCGACACGGTGCGCCACGGTCTCGGCGGCGCCCAGCGTCCGCGAGCCGGGTCGCGGGTTGCCGGAGACGGCGAGGACCGTCGGGGAGAGGGAGCGGTGGGTCATGTGTACCTCGCAGTAGTCGTCGATCACGCTTGCCGCGTGGCCGTCCCGCGGGTGCGGGCCGGTCGCGCGCGGCCTGGTCATCTCCCGGAGCACCCCGCCGTGACAGGGGGTTGCCGACCAGCGAGCCGGGGCTTGGCGCTGGTGCTCGTGACCTGGGGACGGGTATAGCAACGGCTCCGGGAAAACCGCACCAGATCAGTCGGGTTTCTCAGTGGGTGGACGGTTGTGTCGTGCGGGGCGGCGCCGAGGAGGCGCTCGCGGCGGGCGACGCGTCGGGAGCACGACGAGGCGCGGGTGCGCAGGGAGTGAGACGGCGTTACAGGAACTTCTGGCACAGGCGTACCGTCAGCAGGAGTTCCGCCCGCGTCAGACGAGGAGTGCCCATGGACAGCCGACTGCAGTCCGTCTACGACGAGGTCCTGCGTCGCAACCCCGGCGAGGCCGAGTTCCACCAGGCCGTGCGCGAGGTCTTCGACTCGCTCGGCCCCGTGCTGCGCAAGCACCCGCGCTACGTCGAGGCCGCCGTCCTCGAGCGCGTGTGCGAGCCCGAGCGCCAGATCATCTTCCGGGTCCCGTGGGTGGACGACACCGGCCGCGTGCAGATCAACCGCGGCTTCCGCGTCGAGTTCAACTCGGCGCTCGGCCCGTACAAGGGCGGCCTGCGGTTCCACCCGTCGGTCTACCTCGGCATCGTCAAGTTCCTCGGCTTCGAGCAGATCTTCAAGAACTCGCTCACGGGCATGCCCATCGGCGGCGGCAAGGGCGGGTCCGACTTCGACCCGCGCGGGCGCTCCGACGGCGAGGTCATGCGGTTCTGCCAGTCGTTCATGACCGAGCTGTACCGGCACATCGGCGAGAACACCGACGTCCCCGCCGGCGACATCGGCGTGGGCGGCCGCGAGATCGGGTACCTCTTCGGGCAGTACAAGCGCATCACCAACCGCTACGAGTCCGGCGTCCTCACGGGCAAGGGGATCTCGTGGGGCGGCTCGCTCGTGCGCACCGAGGCGACGGGCTACGGCACGGTGCTCTTCGCGCAGAGCATGCTCGAGACGCGCGGGCAGGAGCTCGACGGCCGTCGCGTCGTGGTCTCCGGCTCGGGCAACGTCGCGATCTACGCCACCGCCAAGGCGCAGCAGCTCGGCGCGAACGTCGTCGCCTTCTCCGACTCCTCCGGCTACGTCGTGGACGAGGCGGGCGTCGACCTCGACCTGCTGCGCCAGATCAAGGAGGTCGAGCGCGGTCGCGTCGCCGACTACGCGGCTCGCCGCCCGGGCGCGCGCGTCGTCACCGACGGCTCCATCTGGGACGTGCCGTGCGACGTCGCGCTGCCGTGCGCGACGCAGAACGAGCTCGACGAGGGCGCGGCCAAGCAGCTCGTGGCGAACGGCGTGGTCGCCGTCGCCGAGGGCGCCAACATGCCGACGACCCCGGCTGCCGTCGCGCTGCTCCAGGACGCGGGCGTCCTCTTCGCGCCGGGCAAGGCGGCCAACGCCGGCGGCGTCGCCACCTCCGCGCTCGAGATGCAGCAGAACGCCTCGCGCGACGCGTGGTCGTTCGAGTACACCGAGGACCGGCTCGCGCAGATCATGTCCGGCATCCACGACCGGTGCGTCGAGACGGCCGACGAGTACGGGACGCCCGGCAACTACGTGCTCGGCGCCAACATCGCGGGCTTCACCAAGGTCGCCGACGCGATCCTCGCGCTCGGCGTCATCTGACCGTCGTCTACCCTGGCCGACGGCCGTCGTCGTGCACGCCGCACGCGACGACCGCCGGACCGGACGACGGGAGAGCGCAGTGACGACCACCGACCCCCAGGGCCCCGCCGCGCGCGCGGGCCGCGACGTCGTCCTCGAGCTCGCGGTCCAGGACCCGGAAGGGGTCCGGGTCGCCGCCGCCGTGGGCGCGCGGCGGGTCGAGCTGTGCGTCGGCCTGGGCGCCACGGGCGGGCTCACGCCGAGCGCCGGCCTCGTGGAGGCCGCCGTCGCGGCGGCCGCGCAGGTCGTCGACGACGGCGCGCGCGTCGAGGTGCACGTCCTCGTGCGCCCCCGCCCCGGCGGGTTCGTCCTCTCGGCCGACGACCTCGACGTGCAGGTCCGCGACGTCCGCGCCGCGGTCGCGGCGGGGGCCACGGGCGTCGTGGTCGGCGCGCTGACCCCGGACGGCCTCGTGGACGCCGCCGCGGTCCGCTCCCTCGTCGAGGCGGCGGAGGGCCGCGAGGTGACGTTCCACCGTGCGGTCGACGTCGTCGCGGACCCGCTCGCGGCGCTCGACGCGCTCGCCGGGGCGGGCGTGGCGCGCGTGCTCACGTCGGGCGGCGCGGCGCGCAGCATCGACGGCGTGGAGCGCCTGCGTGCCATGGCGTCGCACGCCCACGGCCCTCTGGGCGGTCGCGTCCAGGTGATGGCGGGCGGGGGAGTCCGCCCGCAGGACGTCGGCGCGCTCGTGGCCTCCGGCGTGGACGCCGTGCACCTCTCCGCGAAGCGCGTGGTCACCGACGACGCCGGGCCCGGGGGCGGTGGCGACGCCGGCTACGAGGTCACGGACCGGGACGTCGCGGCGGCGGCCCGCGCCGCGCTCGACCGCGTGCGCTAGCAGCCCGCGGCCATCGCCCCCGGCCTGCCCGGGGACCTCTCCCGACCCTCCGACGGCCGGTCCCGCGCTCGCGGGGCCGGCCGTCGGCGTCCGTGGAGGTGCGGCGGTAACCCACGATGTCTCAGTTAGGTAACTTTCCTGTCGTATTCACCGGCAGCGCCGTGGGAGTTAGTTAGTGTTCCTGCCACACGCCCCTGGGCGCCACGACGAACGACGCGACGACGCGTCGTCCATGCGAAAGGACCGATGATGATTCGAAGCACGGCGCGCAAGCGTCTGCTCACGGCGGTTGCGCTCGTGACCGGCGTGACCCTCCTGGCCGCGGGCTGCTCCGGTGGCGGCAGCAACGGCGACGGGGACGAGGGCGCGAGCGGGGGCCGCACGCTCAACGTGTGGGCCGGTACGCAGACGCCGATCGTCGCGAACTTCAACCCGTACTCGCCGAACCCGCTGCACGCGGCCAACGGGGCGATCTACGAGCCGCTCTTCTACTACAACAAGGCCCAGGCCAGCGACCCCGAGCCGCGGCTGGGCGAGTCCTTCGAGTGGTCCGAGGACGGCACCGAGCTCACGGTGAAGCTCCGCGAGGGCGTCAAGTGGACCGACGGCGAGGACTTCGACGCCGACGACGTCGTGTTCTCGCACACCAACGAGGC